>CAZUAM010000035.1:1588-20697 GCA_964618095.1 uncultured Planctomycetaceae bacterium
CCGGCCGGAGGCCGCCTGCAAGGTCAAATCTTTGAACTCCTCACGAATCTGGTCGATCGCGAGTTGGTCCAGGATCTTCACGGTGGCGAAGGAAACGACGACCACGTCGTCCTTGTCTCGGATTTCGATCATTCCCATCGCAAAACCCTCTGCATGGCCGGACGGATTCCTCGCATCACCGGGCTCACCGCGTGAGTCATCCTACCGTGCCGCCTTTCCTCCGTCTGCAGGCTGAGGACCAGCCGAGCAACAACTTCAGCAAGTCACCGGTAGGGTGCGTGCTTGCACGCACGCGGAGCGTGGAGCACACGGCGTCGGCCCACGCGCGGGTACAAGCACCCATCCTACGAATCTTAACCCTGTTTTTCGGCCGATGCCGTACTACAGGAGTTTGGTGATGCCGGGCATCGGGAGCGGATAGTTGCCCGTCTCATCCGGCACGGACGGTGGTTTAGTCTGGAAGTTCGACTCATCCGGGGGCGGGCCGAAGCGGAGGTCGGACTTGTAGGCCTGATCCCAGGTGACTTGCTTGCCCGTGTAGCAGGCAATCTGGCCCAGCACGCCGATCATCGTGCTGCCGACCATGTAGGCGCCGCTGTTGATCGGCCGGCCGCTGCGGACCGAGTCGATCAGGGCCTTCTGCTCGGCCTCATAGGGGTTATTATGGGGCCCGCGGTATTGCCAGTTGGTCTCACCCTGGATGCGGCAGCGGGCCAGGTTGCAGGTGCCCTTGGTGCCCATGATGACGTCGCCGGAGTTGCCGTAGCATCCGAACTGGGTTCGGCACAGCGCGTAGAGGCGGGCGCCGCTTTGGTATTCGTAGACTGCGGTGTGATGATCGAACATGTCGCCGTAGATTTCGCCGAACGACGCCGAGCGCCCGGCCAGCCCGAAGGCCCAGGTCGGCATCTCTTCCTTCATGATCCAGGACATCCGATCGACGTTGTGGACCAGCGACTGGGGGACGTCGTCGCCGGAGAGCCAGCGGAAGTGGTACCAATTGCGGAACTGATACTGGGTTTCGGTCAGTTCCGGAGTGCGCTTGACCAGCACGTAAGGCCCGCGCAAGAACATCGATTGCATGGCGACCACATCGCCGATGATCCCGTCGTGGATCCGCTTGACGGTTTCCTGCCAGCCGCGATTAAATCGGCTTTGCAGGCCGGAGACGATGCTCAGTCCCTTTTCTTTTGCCAGTTTGCAGACCGCTTCGATCCGGCGGACGCCGACCGGGTCGATGGCGTGCGGCTTTTCGACGAACACGTGCTTGCCCGCCTTGATGGCCGCCTCCGCGTACATGGGGTGGAACTTCGACGCGCAGGCGATCAGCACCACGTCGGCGCTGTCGATCACCTTCTGGTAGCCGTCGAAGTCGACGAAGCAATGATCGTCGTCGACCATCACCTGGTTAGGAGACTGCTTTTTGAGTGCCTTTCGGTGGGCTTGTACGCGGTCCTGGAAGACATCGCACATGGCCACGAGCTTCACGTAGGGACCGGCTGCCATGCTCTCCCGGGCCGCGCCGGAGCACCGGCCGCCGGAGCCGATCATGCCGATCTTGATGGTCTCATCGCCGGCGGCATGAGCGCTGCGGCCGATCGCCAGGCCGCCCGTGGCCGCCGCAGCGGCCGAGGCCTTCAAGAAATCGCGCCGTGAGGGTCGCTTGCTGTTTGTGGAGTTGCCGGACTCAGTCATGACTGCTCCTTTTGTTTCAGGCCAAGTGAGTGTCAAGGAATAGCTTCCTGTGTCTAGTTTAGCCGCCAACGGCACGTCGGCGATAACGTCGCCCGTTGCTGCGCCGACGTGCCGTCGGCGGCTAAACGGGTAGCGTGTTACGAAAGCGGGAAGTTGCTTCTTTACGCTTCCCAAGCAAAACGTGTAGGCCCCTGACCGGCTTTCGGCCCGGCGCCGGGAGAGACTCCGCCCGGGCTCCGCCGGCCAATAACGCTGATTTTAGCCGAGGAAACTCCCCTGTCAAGTCTCGGTTCGGCCGCCCGAGAGGGGAGCTCTACTGCGGAGCAGGCCCGGCGTGGCTTGCCGCAAATGCTTGACGGCAAGGCGGAACGGAATTATTAGTGGGGGCATTGCGGCTGGGCTGCGGAGGATTGCTTACGCGTGGGAGGATATCGTCGTGCAGAAATCCCCGATGGAAAAGCACCGCTACTTTCTCAAGGACACGGTTCGCCAGACCATCGATTTCTCGCGAACCGATCAAAGCCGGGGAGTTCCTGCTCCCCCCGTTGAAAAAGGAGCCGCCACGGACGCCACCCGGGTAGATCTCGTCTCCGGCGGCCAATGGCGGAGTATCGGCCCTGTGGATCTTCAGTCGGCCATACGGAACCGGAAAAGCCGCCGGAGTTTCAGCAACAAGCCGCTGACGCCGGAGGAGCTTTCGTTTCTGCTCTGGGCCACACAGGGCATCCGAGAGCGAATCGACAGCGGCACCGCGCTGCGGACGGTGCCCTCGGCCGGAGCCCGCCACGCACTGGAAACCTACCTCTGCGTTTTCAACGTCGAAGGGCTAGAGGCCGGTTTCTACCGTTATCTTCCGCTGGAACACCAACTGCTGTTTGAATTCCGCGAGGAGCAGGCGTCAAAGAAACTCGCCGAGGCATCGCTGGGGCAGGACTTTGTGGGACGGTCGGCGGTTACCTTCGTCTGGACGGCAATCCCGTATCGGATGGAATGGCGCTACGACCTTGCCGCCCACAAGGTGATCGCGATCGACGCCGGGCACGTCTGCCAGAATCTCTATCTGGCCTGCGAAGCCGTCGGAGCCGGGACCTGTGCCGTGGCCGCCTATCACCAGGAGCTGATGGACCAACTCCTGCGGGTTGATGGGAACGACGAGTTCGTGATCTACTTGGCGCCGGTGGGCAAAGTATAGATTTCACGATTGCGGGAAGAATCATCCGTTTAGCCCCGGCGTCCACGCCCGGCAGTTGCGCCGCGTGGCCGCGGCGGCTAAACTCGGATCATTCATTAGGAGTCGCGTCGAAGGACTTTTGCGTGCCGCGGCCGGCTCAGTCGAATTCGAAGATCCGCTGGATTGCCGGCTGGCCGTATTCGGCTCCGGCGGTCAGCACGTGGAGGTTGTCGAGGATACGGGCTTCGCCCTCTCCGTGTGTGTGGCCGCAGAGGACCAGCAGTTCGCTTTTCGGGTGGGACTGCATTGCCTCGCGGAGGACCTCTCCCACGGCCCGGCAGGAGAAGTGCGGCAGGTAGTCGTCGTCCGAGATCCGCCCCTGGTGCCAGCAGGCCTGGCGGAAGGGCGGGACATGCGTCAGCGCGACGACGCGGCGGCGGGTTCTGAGGGCCTCCGGCAGGACGGCGGCGAAGTGTTCGGCCGCCTGGTCGCCCAGGGCGGCCAGTTCGCTGCCCAGCGCGGGCCGATCCAGATCGTGGCCGCCGTAGAACCTCGCCAGCTCTTCGATCATCAGATAGTCGCTCAGAAACACGTCGGAGTGCTCGAAATCGCCCTCTCGCCCGTCGGCCCAGCCGTCGTGTCCCACCAGGGCGGTCTGGGAGCCGATCTCGACCACGCCCGTGCGGGAAAGGTACGTCAGCAGGGGCGACTCATCCGCCAGTTGGGCAACCAGACGGCGGGTCTCGGCGATCGAGCCCCGGTAGAAGTCGTGATTGCCCAGCACGAAGTAGATCGGCCGCCGCAGTGCCTCGGCCATTTCCGAGAGCAGGTGGCAGAGCACGGGGCTTTCGGCCGTATCGCCGCCCAGCAGCACGCCGTCGGGCGACTCCGCCGCCAGCGCGGCGTAGAACTCGCGGCGGCCGGCGTCGTCGAGTAAGTTCAGGTGGACATCGGAGATCCAGGCCAGGCGCGGCATGACGCCCCGCATTGTCTGCTTCTGCCAGGGACTTTCAAGGGGCATCACGGGGCCGCAGGCGGCCGCAGGTTTGCCGGATTCCACTGGAATTTACTTGCAGGTTTGTGGTAAGATGTCAGTTAGCCCACTGGCGGTATTCCTCCGGAACGGCACAATGTCTTCCAGCCCCCCGAAGTCTTCCGGCTACCCGAGCTACCTGGAACTCCACGAGAGCGGCGAACTGGCTCGTCGGGCCCAGCAGGCGGTCGACTCCCTGGCCGATTGTGCGTTGTGCGGGCGGTCGTGCCACGTGGATCGCTCGCAGCGGGTCAACCCCGGGTCGTATTGCCACGGCGGGCGACAGGCCTACGTCAGCAGCGTTTTTCCCCATCACGGCGAAGAGGCCTGCCTGAGGGGTTCCGGCGGCTCGGGGACGATCTTCTTCAGCCACTGCAATTTGCGGTGTGTCTTCTGCCAAAACTTCGACATCAGTTGGCAGGAGCACGGCCGGCCGGTCCAGCCGAGGCAACTGGCCGGCATGATGCTCGATCTCCAGTCCCACGGCTGCCACAACGTCAACTTCGTAACCCCCTCCCACGTCGTTCCACAGATTCTCGAGGGACTGTTGCTGGCGGTGGAGCAAGGGCTCAGCTTGCCGCTGGTCTACAACACCGGCGGCTACGACCGCGTGGAGACACTGCGGCTGCTCGACGGGGTGGTCGACATCTACATGCCCGACTTCAAGTTCTGGGACCCCGAAGTGTCCCGGCAGTTGGCCAACGCCGAGGACTACGCGGAGGTGGCCCGTGGTGCCTTCAAGGAGATGCACCGGCAGGTGGGCGACCTGGTTCTGGACGAGGCGGGGCTGGCCCGGCGGGGCCTGCTGGTCCGCCACCTGGTGATGCCCGGCGGGCTGGACGACACTCGCCAGATCATGCACTTTCTGGCCGGCGAGATCTCTAGCGACAGCTTCGTCAACATCATGCCACAGTACCGTCCCGAGGGTCTGGCCGCAGAGTACGAATCGATCAACCAGCCGCTGACGCTGACCGAATACAGAGAGGCCATCGGCATTGCCAAGGAGGAGGGACTCTGGCGGTTCGACCAGCGGTGAGAGAAGGGGACCTTCCGCGTTGTCGCCCGCCCGGCAGTCGCCCCCCCGGAACACCACGGCCAACGGAGAGAGTGCCCGTTTCCTGCAGGTGGCTACCGGAAGTATCCCGCAAACAACCGCAACTGCCGCCAGAGTGAAGCGGGCGAGCTGCGGAACAGGCGGGAGAAGATATAACGTGGACGCATGTAATAGGACCAGATTGCCTGCCGGACCAGCCGGTCTGCGTTTTGGCGCTCTTCTTCCGAGCCGGCAAAGGCGGGAAACAGCTCGTCGGAGTTGCCGGCTGCCTGCTGGTACAGCGGCGCGCCCTCGTAGGGCGAGACGCGGTGGAACGAGGCGTAGGTCGGGTTGAGCTCACGGGCGAAGCGGATCGTCTGCTGCATCTCCTCTTGCGTTTCGCCGGGATGGCCCAGCAGGAAGAAGCAAAGGGTTTCCATGCCCACTCGCCGCGCCAACTCCAGGGCTTTATGCTGCTGCTGTGCACTGATTTTCTTGCGGATCTGCTCGGCGATCCGCGGGCTGCCGGTCTCGATGCCGAAATGGATCAGCCGGCAGCCGGCCTGGCGCATCAGCCGCAGCAGCGGCTCTTCGACCTGGTCGGCCCGCGTCTGGCAGCACCAGCGGACGGAGACGTTCTGATTGATGATGTAGTTGGAGATGCCCCGGGCGATTTCGGGGGAGGCGGTAAACTCCAGGTCGATGAAGTAGATGTTCCGCACGCCGAACTGCCTGACGGTCGCCTCCACCTCGCGGCCCAACTGCACGACGGTCTTGCGGCGGACCCGCCGGCCCTGGATCACCCGCGAGCAAAACGTGCAGGGGTAAGGGCATCCGCGGGTCCCCTCGAGCACCATGAAGCGCGGGCCGAGGACCTCGTACTGGTAGTGTTTGAGGTCGGCCAGGTGAAAGGCCGGCACCGGCAGCGCGGTCATGTCCAGGGGGGTGCGATCCGGAGTGGAGACGACCTGGCCGTTGCGCACAAAGGTCAAGCCTTGTATCTCCTGCCAGGGCCGGCCGGCGGCGATCTCCTGGACGGTTCGTTCCGGCTCACCGCGGACGACCGCATCGACGCCGGTGATCTCGAGCATGGCCTGGGGCCGGACCGTGCCGTGAAAGCCCGTTAAGAACAACTGCCCCACGCGGCCGCGCAACTGCTGGATGACTGCCGTGACGGGCTGTAGCTCGAAGCTGGGACACTGCCAGCGGTCCAGGGCCGAGCTGGTGACCAGGGCCATCTCGGCCGGGCCGACCCGAGAGGCCACCTGCTCGGGTGTCAATCCTGCGGCCTGGGCATCGACGATGCGGACCCGATGGCCGTCGGCCTCCAGGATGGCGGCACAGTTGAGCAGCTCCAGCGGCGGCCAACGCCGATTGTACGTATGGTCGGCCCCCGCGATCGGATACCGCCAGCAAGGTTTGACCAGGGCGATCTGCATCAGAAGAGTTGAGCGGATGGAGAAGAACGCTCACCTGATGGGGTGGCAAGCTCATGTTTAACGGCCGATGGCACGTCGGCCACGTCCGGCCGCGACATTTAAGCCGACGTGCCGTCGGCTGCTAAACGCGCAGCCGCGAATCATCGTTACAGGGCCATTATACCGCGTCGGCGGGTGCGGGTGTAGCGGGTGGGCGGCCTTCGGCGTGCGGCCTCCGATCGATCCGGTAGTAGACCAGGCTGTAGCAGACGGGAATGACCACCAGGGTGAGCACGGTGGCGAAACCCAGCCCGAAGATCACCGCGCCGGTCAGCGGTTGCCAGAACTCGGCCCCGCCGGAGAGATTCAGGAACAACGGCAGCAGGCCGCCGATGGTGGTCACGGTGGTCAACAGCACGGGGCGGAGCCGGTTGACACCGGCCTCCAACAAGGCATGTTTGACGCGCATTCCGCGGCGTCGGGCCTGGTTGGCAAAGTCGACCAGCACGATGGCATCGTTGACCACGATACCCGCCAGGCAAACCAGGCCGATGAACGACGCCAGGCTGAACGGATGCCCGGTGACCCACATTCCAAAGATTACTCCCACGAAGCTCAGCGGGACGGTGGCCAACACGACGAAGGTTTGGCGGAAGCTGTTGAACTGGATGACCAGGATGGTGAAGATCAACAGCACGCCGATGATCATCGAGCGGGAGAGGTAGCCGACGTTCTTGTCGCGTTCTTCGTTCTCTCCGGTGAAGGTGGCGCGGACCCCTTCGGCTTCGGTGCCGGGTTTGCCGAGAAACGTCATGGCGCTGGCCTCGGGCGGCTTGAAGCCGAGCTTGGTCAGGACGTTTTTGCGGAACTGGGCGGAGAGCCGGCCGAACATCGAGAAGCTGCCGGTTTCGACGGGTTGGAAGCCGAACTGGGGCAAGATCTGGCTGCGGAGTTCTCCGAAGACGTCGTCGGGGATGACCTCTCGGTTTTTGTCTTTGTTTTTGGCGTCTTGATCGAGGTTGCAGCGGAGCATCACCGCCCGGCGGCGGTCGCGGCGATTGACGGCAAACAGTCCTCCGCTGTGGCGAATCTCGGCCAATTGCCCAATCGTTGCCCGACGCCCGCTGGGGCTGGTCAGCATCAGCCGGCCGATGTCTTCCTTGCTGTTTTGATACTCGGGATCGGCCTGCACCCGCAGCGTGACGTCCTCGTCGTCGAGGCTCAACTGGATGGTGGTGTTGCCCAGGATTGCCGTCTGGACCATCCTGGCGACCTGGGCGTCGGTCATGTCGAACAGGCCCACGACGTTGGGGTCGGGCTCGATGATCAGCTCGGGGCTGTCGGGGCGATAGTCGGTTTGGACTTCGATCGTGCCGTTGACGCCGGCCAGCGGCCCGGCCATGGCTCGGGCCAGCTTGCCGAGCTGGTCCAGGTCCTTGCCCGTCAGCCGCACGGAGACGTCGGCGCCGCCCGGCGGGCCTTCGTGGACTTCCTCGACGCGGTAAATCATGCCCGGCCAGGGTTTGATCTTGGATCGCAGCTCCTTGAGGATCTCCTTCTGGGGTCGGCCGCGAACGGTGGGCGGGAGGAGCTGCACCATGATCTTTCCGAATTCCGGGCCCGTGGCCGGATCGGTCTCCAGCCGGCTGGTCAGCCCCGACGACGAGCCGATGGCCGTGACGAAGTGGATCACGTCACCCTTCTCTTGCAGGTCCAACAGCGGGTCGGTGATTGCCCTGGAAGCCCGCAGCGTCTCCTCGATGCTGTAACCCAGCGGGAGCTCGAAATTGATGGTGAACTGGCCGCGGTCGCTTTCGGGAAAGAACACGAATCCGATCTGCCCCCAGGTAAAGACGGCCCAGACGAGCAACAGTCCACAACAGGCCAGGACCACCCAGCGATGGTTCAGGCAGTAGCGAAGCACCGCGGCGTAGGTCCTGGTAAAGACCCCGTGGTTCGGCCGGATGCGGCTTTGCGGATGGGCCGAGTGCAGACTGGTGGACGACTCCCGGGAAGAGCCCTGCCTGCCGGCTTGCGACTGCGGCGTCTGCCGCCGGTACCAGTAGGCGGCCAGCACTGGGATCAGGAAGTGATCGACCACCACCGAGCCCAGCAGGGCCACGCTTACGACCTTGGGCATCACGCTCATGAAATCGCCCATGATGCCGGGGACCAGCAACATCGGCAGGAAGGCGGCCACGGTGGTCAGGTCGGCGCTGATCACGGGGATACCCACCTCGTCGATGCCCGTCTTGGCGGCCTCGATCGGCGGCTCTCCCCGCTCGATGTGCCGGTGGATGTTTTCGGCCACGATGATCGCCCCGTCCACGACCATCCCCAGCACCAGGATGAAGCTGAACAGCACCATCTGCGAGATCGGGATCTTCGCGGCAAACAGGAAGATCAAGGCGATCGCCGTACTGAAGGGGATGGCCATCAACACCAGGACGGAGATCCGCAGTCCCATCGACCACATCAGGATCACCAGCACCAGCATGGCCCCGAACACCGCGCTGGAACCGAGCACCCAAAACATAATGCTGATGTCTTCGGAGATCTCGCGGGTGGTGGAGAACTCGATGTGTGGATATTGCTCCTGCAACTCGGCAATTCGGGCCTTGACGGCCCGAGCTGCGCCGAGGGTATTGATGTTTGCCTCCTTGTTGACGATGATCGTGGCGGTATCCTTACCGTCGAGTTGGGCCAGGTTTTTCAGTCTCCGGTAGGTATCGCGGACGTCGGCGACCTCGTCGATGCGGATCAGCCGCCCCCCGCGCCGGGTCACCACCGCCCGGCGAACATCATCGACGTTGCGAAACTTCGTTTCGCTGCGGACTTGGAGGTCGAACTCGGAGGTGTTCAGCGAACCGCCCGGCAACCCACTGTGAAAACTCGCCAGGGTGCCAAGAATCTCGCCGATGGAGAGACCGTATTGGGCCATCAGGTCCGGGTTGACGTTGACGTGGATCTCCCGCTCACGACCGCCGAACAACTGGGTGTTGGCCACGCCCGAGATCGCCTCCAGCTCGTCCTGGACGTCCTCGGCAATCTGCTTCAAGGCCCGCTCGTCAAATCCCGGAGGGCCGGCCAGATTTACCAGCATCAGCGGCGTGTCCTCGAAGTCGATGTCGGTGATGATCGGCTGGATCTCGCGCCCCAGGGGCAATTCGCGCCGCACTTGATCGACCAGGTGGGCCACGTCGTCCCGGGCACGCTTGGGCGCCACACCATCCAGGAATACGATCCCGGTGACGCTGGAACCCCGCATGCTGCTCGAATCGATGTAGTCGACGTTGTCCAGCCCTTGGAGGGCCTCTTCGACCTTCCGCGTGATCTCCTCCTCGGCCTCCGTGGGCTGGGCGCCCGGGTAGGGGATGATCACGATGACCACTGCCTTGGTGATTGCCGGGGTGCGCTGCACCGGAATGTACAGGGCCGCAATCACCGACGTGGCGATCACCATGAGCACGCTCACGATGACCAAGCGGGGACGATCGATGGCTTTGCGGCTGATGTACATCGTCAGCAGGGAGCAGGGGTCAGGGGTAGGGAATGACGACTTTGCTACAGGTTGAGATTCCTAGTTTCAGTAGTCCCAAATTTGCCATTTACCAAACACGGGTGGCCGGGGTCGAGGGCAGCGAGCCCCCGGAAACTCGGCCAACTGGGGGCTCGCTGCGCTCGACCCCAGCCACCCCTCGCTCAAATTTGGAACTACTGAGTTTACGTTTAGCGGCCGCCGGCACGGCGGCCCCGGCCCCCGATCCTGTGATTCTAAATCGCGTCTACGGCTTGGACCCCACCACGGGAGCAGCGGGGCGGACCAGCGGCCGGGAATCCATCTCGGCGGGCTTGCCGTCGTCCAATGGGACCAGCTTGACGCCCCGGCCGTCCACCAGCCGGTGTTGTCCGCGGCTGACGACGCTCCAATATACCTTGGGCAGTTGCGGCAGGATCCCATCGGAGCCCTGGGCGAGCCAGTCGCGCAGGTCGAACCGTCGGGCCTTGCCGTCCTGGCCCGGCGAGAACAGGAACGTCTCGCCGCCGCGGAATGCGTCGCTGCTGAGGGGAATCACCAGATCGGAGCCCTCTTCGATCCAGTCCGGCAGGCCGAACCGGTGGGCCTTGCCGTCCTTGTCCACCTCGTCCAACAAGAACAGGAACGTCTCCTCCTGGCGGAATACGGCACAGGTCACCGGAATGCGGAATCCCTCGACTTCGTCGACCACGATCTTCGCCAGGGCGATTAGCCCGGGTTTCCAACGCCGCTGGGAATTGCGCAGCACGATCTCGACCTCGAACAATCCGGTGGTCTGGTCCGCCGCCTCGGCTACTTGATGCACGTAGCCGTCGGTGGTTGGGCGCTTCCGTCGGAAGCGGTCGCGGGCGAGCAATTCCACGTGAACGGGCCGGCCCACGCGGATCTCGCCCACGTAGGCCTCGGGCACGCCGACCACCAGCAATACCTCGTCCACCTGGATGATCTCCATGACCGGCTGCTGGGGATTGACCGATTCTCCGGGGTTGACGTACCGCTTGGAGATCACTCCCTTGACCGGGGAGAGGAGCGTGCTGTCCTCGAGGTTCTTGTGGGCGGTCTGAAGGTGGGCCAGGGCCACGGCTGACTGGGCCCGTGCCGCGATTGCCTGGGCATCGGCCACGGCCAGCTTGGCCGCCACGTCCTGGTATTCTGCGTCGGTGATTACCCGGCTGCCGCGCTGCTTCAGCTCCCTGCTGCGGGCCATGTCCGACTGGGCGTTTTCCAGCCGCGCGTTGCACTCCTTGACTTGGGCTTTGGCCTGGTCGAGTTGGGCCTTGGCCTCTTCGAGCCGGGCCCGAAGCACCCGATCGTCGAGCCGGGCCAGGACGTCCCCGGCGCTAACCCAGTCGCCCTCGTCCAAAGGTTCGTCTTTCCGTTTGCCGCTGTTGTTGATGCCCAGTGTCTCCACCCGCCCGGCAATCTCGAAACCCAGCGAGAACCGCTCTCGCGGGCGGATCATGCCGGAATAGCTATCGGTGATCTCGATGGATTCCAGCGGGACTTGGATTACCGAGACCGGCGTGGGGGGGATCACCCGCTGGTGATCCTGGCCTTCGCCGGGCGCGTTGCGCCCCCAGCGGCTGGCAGTGACCACGATGGCCACCGTCACGGCAAGCCCCGTGACGATCAACCGCCCGAGATATGTCTCGATCTTGGCTTTCATGGCTCGACGGGCTTCGGAAATGGAGAGGTGTTTTCGCAGGCCGGCATTTCCTGGCCGAGGGCGGCCAGGCTGAATCGGGTGATGTGGTCGGTCAGCCGGGCGACGTCATAGCTGCGGTACTCCTCTTGGCCAACCAGCAGCACCGCGATCGACTTGTGAATCCTGAAGTGCAGGCATTGCCCAATGATACTGAAGGCAATCAGGTGACGGTCACCGGGAGGAGTCTCCGGGGGTAACAGCTCCGAGAGGATCTGGTTGAGCAGTTCATACTTTGGGCCAATGTGCGATTCCAGCAGCGCCCGACAGGCCTCGGTCGGTTCGGTCATTTCGCGGGCCATCAGTTGAGCGTGCCAAAGCGGCCGCCGCTCATCCAGCAGGCTGGTGAGCATCCGCCGGATGTACCCCCGCAACTTCACTGGTGGCGGAGTATCGGGTGGCCACTCGGGCAGCGGCTCCTCCGCGCCACTGTTGCCGTGTGCATCCTTGACCGCCTCGATGTACAGCCGTTCCTTGTCGCCGAAGTGGTAGTTGACTGCCGCCAGGTTGGCCCCGGCGCGATTGCAGATCTCGCGGACCGTGGCCGCCTGAAATCCCTTCGCAGCGAAGACCTCGCCGGCGGCCTCCAACAGCCGTGCTGGCGTATCGTCGGCGGCATGTGCCATGGCGCGGGCCTCCGGGCAAACGGTTGATTGAATCAAATGTTTGTTTTAATCAATTGTATAACCGGAGTGTCGGGGAGTCAAGGCCCCCCGGGGAGGTCGCGGCGCTACGAGGGGCCGACGTACCGTCGGCCGCTAAACGTGTTTGTGGGCCGCGCAACGGTGTTTAGCGCCCGCCGGTACGGCGGCCTGAGCGTTGCACGACCCAAAAACTGTCAGGAAGGCAATTTGCGCCATGAGACGATCCCGCTTCAACCGACCCCGCGGCTGTCAACGAGGGGTCAACATACCGAGTTCCCCCGACTACCTGCATGTACTTGCGCAACCTGTACCCGAAGGGGAAAATCACGCCCGGACCAAACGCAATTTGACCTGCGAGAAATACCGGGGCAACTTGCTCGGAGTCTGCCAGTTGCGAGCGCAGGTCGTACGTTGCGCGCCGTCGGTTGAAATTGGCATTTGGGCAATCTGGGAAGGTGGTTGGGTGCCGAATCGCGACGGGCTTTCAGACGCAAGGTACTCCGCATCCTGAGGCCTGATCGCAAGTGCCGCAGGCAACCGCTTCATTTCGCTACCCAGATTTGTTGTTTTGGGTTCAAATGAACTATGGTCCGCTTGAATTCGGCGGCCGGCGACCAGTTGCAGTCGGCTCGCCCGCAAAGGACGATTTGCACCCACGATTGCTCGTCGAGATTGATGGAATAGCTGCAAGGCAAACGAGCCACCGGCGATGAAGAGGATTTCGGCCGGAGTTGAGGCTGACGAAAGATGCAGGTCATGAACAGACGGGGACCACAGGCCAAGCGCCGCCGGAACCACCCATTCTCGCGCGTCATCATATAGTTCGCTTGAGCGCGCGGCCTTGGCGATGTGACCTCCCCGTCACGGGCACTGAAAAGGGCAAAGAAGGAGGAAGAAGATGTGATGGGAGAACGATCATGTTCAACAAGCCACAATTCAACCTCAACAAGCTGGCAAAGGCGGACGTGATCACGGTCTTGCTTCAGGAAACCGGCGTGGATTATCTGCTGTATGGACGAGATGCCTTGAAGCGGGTCCGAAACGCGCGAAGGCACGCGCAGAGAACAGGCCGACCCTGCAAACACGAGAGGGTGTTGACCGTGCGTATCATCGTGAAGAATTCCGACGAGATGGAGGAGTTGGCGTACGTGGTCGAAATGATGAAGACCTACGCGTGTCCCAACTAATCAGCGTGCGCAACTCTGCAAGACGGTGGCCTACAGCCTCAGCTTCTCGCATCGCTTCAGACCCAACGCGGGCTTCGGCGGCAGCCAAACGGCAGGCAAGGTAAGCCCGCTAAACCGAAGTTCCAAGGGGGAATTCTGCTTAACTCTATGTCGTGCAATGACTTAACTGCGTTTCGTCCTGCAAAGCGTAGTCATGTAGGGCGACGTAACTCCTTATGGCGCAAGCAGTTGTGATCTTTCCTATTCTAACAGTGGTCAGAGCAAGGAATTTCAAATCGCAGTTAAGTCGTTTGTTCTCAATTACTTAGATGCGATTCTCTTCCGGAACTTCGGGCTAAACGGTGTGATCACAATTGGTTACGTCAAGCATGTGCGCGCGGCGCGCGGAAGTTAGAACGTGAGACTTCACTGTCAACGAATCGAGTCAGTCCTTAGGTTGGGGCCCCTGGCCGCGGATTTGGGCCCGGAGCCGCTCGATTTGAGCCTTTCGGGTGGCGTTGTCGGCGGCGGGGTCGAAGCGGATGGGCTGGCCGAGGATTGCCCCGAGCTGTCGGGCGGCCAGCCGGCGTGCCGATTCTTCCTGGCGGGAGAGCAAGGCCAGCCAGACGTCGGAGTCGGCGAGCAATTGCGGGGCGAACTTCTCGGCCGTGTCGTCGCCCGTTTGCCGCGACAGGGAGCGGATGATCCGCCGGATGCGATACTGCTGTTCGGCGTCCAGCCGGTTGAAGTCGAGCCCTCGCAAGTAGCTCAGCACGACCGGGCCGGCGGAGCGCAACTCCCGATCTGCCGCCTCGCGCCGGGAGAATCGCTGATCAGCAAGCTGCTCGACCAGGGGGTCCCACCGCCGGCGGTCCGGCAGCCGGCCGACCGACGTCGCCTGGAACAACTCCGCCTCCATGGCCGCGGCCGTCTCGGCCAGCCGCCAGTCCGGACGCAATAGCTCCAAGAGTGGAAACAGGTGTTGCCGGCACTCCTTCGGTTGGGCAATCGCGAGGTGCCAGAGGGTCGCCGCGCGGTAGACCTGCTGCCGGTCTTCCGGGCCCAAGGCCAGCGAGATCGGTTCGTTGGGGACCTGGGTGAATTGAACCGGGACGATGCTGGAGTCTTGCTTGCCACTGTGGCGGATGCTGATCCGGCCGCCCGAGGAGACCTCCATGGAGAGCTGTTCTTTGGAATCCGAGCGGTGGTAGGTCAGCGACCGCTCGGCGTTGCTCAGCCGGATACTCAGCTTCTCGGTTCTGCCGGAGCTGGAGGAATTCGAATTGATGTTGCCGAACCGCGAACCGCCCAGAGTGATCCGCCCGGAGACGACCTGGAACCCCAGCCAGCGGTTGCGGGTTGCCTGGGTCAAGATGGGAGTTGGAGAGGGAGCTTGCGCCAGGACCGGCACGCTCCAGAGCAGTCCCGTCAGGACGCCCACCATTCCCGTTCGATGTAGCCGCATGCGCCCATTCTAGACGACTTCCTCGACGTTGGCTACCTGCTCTTCGAGCTGGGCGGGGACTGGGGGAAGGGGCTGGGCCGGTTCAGGTTCTGGAGACGGGGATTCGCCGGGTTTGGGTCCGAGCTGGGCCTGCTTGCGGCCGCGCCTGCGCCAATAGTAGTAATAGACGCCCACCGCGATCAGCACCAGGACCACGATCACCCACAGGCCGACCTCGGCCCCGCGAATCCAGCCGGTAATTGCCGTGCCGTACCTGTAGCTCAGCGAGAAGAACAACCCGATGACCACGGTGGCGCAGAACAGGTCGATCATCACGAACCGGCGGAACGGGACCCGCAGGATGCCCGCCGACAGGTAGACCGGCGAGCGCAGCCCCACCAGGAAGCGGGCCAGGAAGAAGACCTTCAGCCCGTGTTTGTTGATCATCCGCTCCACTTGGGCTTCACGTTCCGGCTTGACAAAACGTGCCCACCAGGCGTGTTCACGCAACACGCTGCGGCCAAAGTGGTAGCCGATCCAGTACATGATGCAGTCGCCGGCCAATGCCCCGAAGAGACAGGCGGACATTGCCAGCCACGGGTTCAGCTCTTCGTAGTGGGAGCTGGCCACTCCGGCGGCGATGATGAAGACCTCTTCGGGAACGGGAAGTCCCGCGCCGGTGAGCATCAGAAAAACGGCGATACCCACGTACGCGAGGAGGGGGCCATGACTCAGCAAGAACTCGGCCATCGCAGCGGTCTTCTTCCTTCAACTCCTCACGCGCCAGATCAATCAGAACACGGTATTGTACTCGGATCGGCCGATTGGCGTCCATGCAAGCTGGGTAATTCTTGCAGCTCTTGGGATCATGGTAATTGTATCGGTCCGGCGGACTCTCAACTCGGATAATCGGCCGAAACGACACCGTGGGGCCCCTTCGAGAGGGAATGACCCGTCTTTGGGCCGCAGCCAAAAGCGTCTAGCCCCGTAGGTCTACGCCGGGGGGCCTCCGCCGGTCAGGCGGCGGCTAAACATGTGTGTAGAACGGCGGGTATTTCAGCGTCAGACCCTAGAGCCAATACCGCTGAATTAAGTGCAATATCAAGGAGGATCAAGTGGCACCGGCGTCTCGCCGGTGAGACATAAGTGAAAGCACTGCCACAGGTTCCCTCACACCGGCGAGACGCCGGTGCCACTGTGCTAACGCCGGGTTTGCCCTTAATTGAACGGTATTGAGCCTAGAGCAGCTTCAGTTCGTCTTCGCCCAATCCGGCCGTGCGGATCTCGAAACCGCCGCTGTGGCGGACCGGACAGATCAGCACGGCACCGATGTCGGGCCGGGTCTGGCAGTAGTCCAGGGCCGGTTGCGGACCCATGACGTAGAAGGCCGTGGAGAGCGCGTCGGCCAGGGCCGCCCCCGGGGCGATCACCGTGGCCGAAAGGACGCCCTCGGCAGGCCGGCCGGACCGCGGATCGAGGATGTGCCCGTAGCGGCGCCCCCGGTGCACGAACGATTGGGCCCGGGAGCCGGAGGTGGCCAGGGCCCGATCGCGAAGCCGGATTTCGGCCAGTCGCCGGTTGGGGCGCAGAGGATGGCGGAGCCCGACCGACCAACCCCCGGAGTGGCTATCGGGGGGTTCGTTTTGCATCTGCCGCTGGGAACCCCGTGCCAACACGCTGCTTTGGCCCCCGTGGAGGAGGAAATCCGCGACGCCGGCCTGGAGTAGTTTTTCGGCACAGCGGTCCAAGGCGTAGCCCTTCCCGATGCTGCCGAGGTTGAGTTGGACACCTTGCCGAGTGAAGCGGATCGTCTTGTCGCGGGTGTCGAGTTCGACCAGGTGCCCGCCGACGCGCTGCAAGGCTTCGGCCAGTTGGGCTTCGCCGGGGACGGCGCCGGCGCGGCGGGCAAATCCCCAGACTTCCCAGAGGGGACCGGCCGTTACGTCGAAGGCCCCTTGGGTCTCGCGGTGCAGCCGCATGGCCAGCTCGAGCAGCTCGAACAGCCCGGGCTCGACTTCGACCGGCTCCCGGGCGGCCGTACGGTTGACGTGAGAGATCTGGCTTTTCGGGCGGAAGACCGACATTTGATCTTCCAGGGCCTCGACCAGGTCGAGCACTTCGAGGGCGGTTTCGGTGTCGTGGGCGTACTGTCCGGCGTTGAAGCGGACCTCGAACTCGCAGGCCATTGCCCGACGTGCCACGCGGACCAGGTAGGCCGGTCCGGTCACAGGGTTCGGCGGGCCATGCCGGTCGTCCTCCGGCAGCGCGCCGGCGACGGCGTCGGCCATCGCATCGCCGGCCGCCCGGCCTCTGAGAAAATCACGGCGGCTGCTTTTGCGTCCCATGTTGGGTGGTGTAATGGTAATCGGCGTTCGCAGCCGTCCGCGTACAATACGGGGAACAAGTGCCTTAGTCAGGGACCGGGAGCGAGAAACTGTGTGCTTTCTGATACGAAATGAGCTCCCGGTCTGGTGTGTCACGATATGCGGATTCTTGGTGCGACCGATCGCTAATCTCGCCAGGTGTAAGGTTCTCAAAGACTTCGGCAACCACCATGAGCACCTTCAGTTCGCGATCCGAAAAAGGCACAGCAAGCTCATCGGCCTTGGGGCCGAGCCGGTACTCTTCGCCGACTCTCCCGTTTTGATACTTCACTTCTCGAATCTCGACGTATTGGTCGATTTCCATCTGCACCCGCAAGCGGCCGAAATCAACTGGCACCGGACCGTAGGGCAATCGCCGATAGGCTGCTCCGGTAAACGAAACGCTTTCGGAGCGGAAGTGGAGGAAATCGACGTAGAAAACCAGCTTGTTGAGGCTGGTGGCCGTGACCAGCGGTAACTGGCGGCACAGCCAAACCACCACTGCGGCGTAGCGTGTGTAATCGAAACGGCGAAACCCCGTTGTGAGGGACAATTCACTCGGCATATCCCACGTCTTGCTGGCGTCGAGGAGGACGCCGTGCCGCGCTTCGGCATCGCCTCGGAGAGCCTCCTCAACACGCTGGCGTTGCCAGGCCGATAGCCGATCGCCGTGCCGGCGCAGGAGATCTCGCATTACAGTTGGGTTTTCGCATGCGCGAATCGCATGGTCGTGGGCTTCGGTTTGAAGTCCACCACCCTCGTAGCGATTGATCGTCGCCTCGCTCATGCCCAGGAGACTCGCGAAAGATCTCTGGCTCAGTCTGTACTGCTCGCGAATCCTGCGGATTTCTGGGGGCGCAAGCAGACCCTTTCGCTCCCGGTATTGTGAAAACGCCAGTTCGGCCGGATCCACTCCCTCTTCGGCCTCGATTGTCTTGCAGGTCACACAAACCTTGACCGGCACGTCGACGACCAACGTCTCCCCCCGCACGTCGAACTCCGTCGGCTGACGTTGGTAGCGGAATTCGCGATCCGTGCCGCAAATGACACAGTAATGAGTCGCGGTCGAACTCATGATGACTTCCGTAATGGATATTGAATCGGGTGATCTGCCGCGTGGAACGACCAGATAATCGCGTGAACAACCGTACGACGGCGGTGATCTGGTTGAAGTGCTAGCTTGATGTATGTTTCAGTCTCCGCAACGTCGCATCCGAAGATCCATACGTCACGTTTCGGCTCGTAATCGTCCGGTTCCGGCCCCCGGCAGTAGTTGTCCGGGGTGAGGCCCAGTAGGTGCTCGGTTGCCTCATCCCGAGTGACCTCAAGTCCCGAAAGGTGTGCCCGGGCTGACCGGCGTAGCCACCTCACGTGGCCCAGTGTCAGAGCTGCTTTGAAAGCACCAAGGAATTGACCAACCTCTTGACGACTTGGCATCTGCCCCTCCGTGACGGCTTCGCGAGCAGGGCATCCATGTCTCTTCTCCCAGGGGGCAGAGAAATCGGACCTCCTGAACAAACATCGACTATAAAATACTATCATATGATAGCATTTCGGTCAAGGGGACTCTCTCGAAGTGCCCCCCAAATGTGGTAGCCCATCTGCCATAACACTGCCTTGATCCAGGTAGCCAAGTCAGACGATCCCGAGCCGCTGGCTTGCCCGGCGCTCACTCTTCGGCACCAAGATCCGGCACGACGATCGAGGGATTGTCGCCGCCGCTGCCGCTGCCGAAGTTTGTCACTTCGATCGTATTGCCGCGCCGGTCGTGCAGGTACTTCTTTCCGGTGAGCGGGTTGATCCGGTAGGGTGGGATCTCGCGCCGGGTGGCCAGGGCCAGGGCCAGGGCCCAGGCCTGGGCTGATGAAAATGCCGGAATATAGGGAGATTGGGATTGACGGG
>CAZUAM010000036.1:0-11618 GCA_964618095.1 uncultured Planctomycetaceae bacterium
TCTTCGGGTAGCTCAGCGGCATTCGGCGGATCGGCGACGGTGGGTGTGCCGCGTGGGCGATCGATCGTCGGGGGAAGGCGGATGATTGGGGGGTAGACGCCCTGGCTGACGATGGGTGGGCCGCTGATCACGTAGCTTGTGGCCACGGGACGCCCGCGAGTGGCTTCCCGCCGGGCCGCGTCGAGGTATGCCTTGCGCGGCCAGCGTCCCTCGGAGAGGACAATCCCGCAATACTCCAACAGCGAGCCCTTTTCGAAATGCACGTTTCTGACGCCCAGCGCATATTCGACCCGCGATAGATAGTAGCGGCTCTCGGCCTCGGCGTGGCGGCGTTGGGCATCGAGCACCACAAAGAACTCGACCTTGTTGTTGTCCTTGTAGGCGGCTTCCACGGCGGCGAGTTGCTGGCCGGCTGCGACCATTCGGTTGTAGTTCGTGTGCAGGACTGCATACGCCCGATCCACGTCGGCAACCGCATTGCTCAGATCGTGGATCACGTAGCGTTCTTGTTCCCTCAAGAGGGTGCGGTCTCGGGCCAAGCGTAGCTGGGCATTGCGGACGGCGGAATGGCCCCGGCGCAGACCGATCGGCAGGGAGTATTCCAGGCCGAGTTGCCATTCCTGGAAGTCGCCGCCGGTGAGGTCCATGTAGGCGTTGTCGAAGGGGGCCTTTCCGGAGCGTTTGGCATCGATCAACTCCTGGCCGAAGCCCCGCCAGCGATAAAGCCCCACCAAGTCCAGGTTGGGCAGAAGGAAGTTTCTGGCGGCGATCAATTCCATTTCGCGCCGCTTGACCTCCCAGCGTTGCCGCCGCAGCTCGGCGCGCAGCGCCAGGCCCTCCGGGACGATCTGAGACCAGTCGAATACGACCGGGGCCGCGGGAGGATCCTCGGCCGGTCGGATGAGCTGCTGGCCGTTTGCGGGCAGGCCGATCAGCAGGCGCAGTCGGCGTTCGGCGAGCTGGACGCCGGGAATGCCGCGAAACGTGCCGGGGCGGCTCCCGTTGTTGGTCCGCGTCCCTTCCAACAACTGCCCGGCCAGAGCGTTTTGGACCTCTTCCTCGAAGCGGAAGTATTGCTCGCGGGCCTGGGCCTCTTTTTCCGCCTCTCCCCCGACGCGCCCAGTCTGATGAAGCGCGTTGACGCGGCGCCAGGTTTCCAGGGCGGCGTCGCGGGCGCGGATCTTGGCGTCCAGATCACGGTAGGCAAAGTACAGGTCCCAGTAGGCGTTTTCCACGTTGCTGATGAAGTCGCGCAGCCCGAGCTCGAACTCCGCCAGGCTGATGTCCGTCTTGATCCGCGCGACCACCACGCCGTTGTAGACGCCCGGATGCCCTTCGGGCCCGGCAATCCGATTGAAGCGGACCCCTCCGCCCTGCAACAGCGGCTGCCGCACCTCGCCCTCCAGCTTGACGGTCCACGCGCCGCCGTGAAACTGGTTTGCCAGCGAGTTATCCCGGTCGAACTCCATGATGTGCCGCAGGGCGAACTCGCTGCCCGTAGCGGCTCGCTTCGAAAGCTCCGTCTCGAAGACGTCGAAGTCTTCATCGAAGGCCCCCAGGTCGCCAAGGAATTGGTTGTTCAGTCGCCGGTCGTTTTTCTCTGCGAAGAAGCTAGCGGCGAGTTCGGCGTCAAAGGCGCTCAGGGCGGCCTCCACCCCGAACCGCGGATCCGACTCCTGAATCGCCGGGTCGAAGTTGGTGCGTGAGCTTTGCGGCCACAGAAGCACCGTCGCCCCCATGTCGCGCATCACCCGTGACTGGCCAAGGGCCAGATGAACCACCTCCTGAAGCGTGAGGTCCCAGTACTCCACCTGGGGGTCGCGCACCGTCCGCGGCCTCCACTGCCCGAGCGGTTCACCATCGCTGGGAGCCGCCACATCGGGATATTCGATTTGGGTTGCGACCTGCTTGTAGTGCTCGGGATCGTGATTGAACGTCACGGCGTTCTTCTGCGCCAAGCAGCCGGGCAGCGCGATCATCGCGCCCAGCATCAGGCCACCGATCCAAAGGCGTTGCGGTCTCATTGGTCGTGTGGTGTACGTCTATTCGGGTACGGGGCTTGCGGAAACCGACGGGCTTGCTGACCGGACACCGATCTCCTCGCGGCCGTGACGCATCCTGGAAAGGACACGGCTGAGTGACGCCAACCGCGGTACCCTACCGTGATTCCCGGGAGCGCTACCGACTCCGGCCCGGCGCAAAAACGGTGTTCCCTTCCATGTTTCGGCCGAACGCAGGCCGCATATCCTGAATTTTCGGTTTATTCGCTACATTCAGAAGGACCGCACCTTTCCCCACCTCCCGGGGCTTCTCGGCTTACATATCCCGAATCCTTTGACACCCCCCTTGGGCGTGGTAGCGTGGACGGGTGCGACCGGGATGCGGCCCAGTGCCGCGTCTGCCGGGGTAGGCAACGACCTCGGCTGGCGTATGGCGGTGGTTTTTCGGCAAGATCCGTCCGGCGTGACCAGGCACTCCGGTCGGCCCGGCCGACCGACCGATTCCGCCAACACGCCCGGCAATCTGGTGGGCAAAATGGTATCTTGAAGTTATGAGCAGGGATACCTCTATTCCGCAGTCCGGGCCAATCGGCGAGCCATGGCAGGAGCTCGACCAACTCGTCGAGGCGGTCGCCGGGCTCGCGGCCTCAGAGAGATCGCCGTCGGAGTTCTATGCCGAGCTGCTGGACCGAATCGTGCCCGCGCTGGGCGCAGTGGGCGGGGCGCTGTGGGCGCAATCTCCGGAAGGGGGTCTTCGGCTCCATTACCAGATCAACCTCGAGCAGGCCCGGCTGACCGAAAACGCCGAGACCCAGCGGCGTCACGCGCAGCTTATCGAGCGGGCGCTGCGGACCGTCCAGGCCAAGGTGGTACCGCCGAGATCCGGTCGGGCCGATGCCCAAGAGGGGGTAAACCCGTCACCGTTCGTCTTGTTCCTTTGTCCCTGGAGGTACCAGGACGAGTCGGCGGGCGTGGTGGAGCTGATTCAGCGTCCGGGCCTGAGCCCGGCGGCGGAACGGGGCTACCTGCGGTTTCTCACGGCCGTTTGCGAGCTGGTGACCGACTTCCACCACAACTGCCAGCTCCGCAGCCTCAAGGAGCGGACGGACCTGCTGGGACGATTTGAGCAGTTCACCGAGCGGATCCACGGCAGTCTTGACTTGAAGACGACGGCCTATCGAATGGCCAATGAAGGGCGACGGCTGATCGGCTGCGATCGGTTGAGCGTGGCCCTCTGCCGGGGTTCGAAGTGCCGCGTGCTGGCGGTAAGCGGGGTGGACAGCGTCCATCGCCGGGCGAGCGCGGTTCACCAGCTCGAACGACTATCGGCCGCGGTGGCGGCCGCGGGCGAGCCGATTTGGCATCCCGATGATCAAACCGAACTGCCCCCCGCGATCGAGCAGCCGCTGGACGCCTATCTCGACCTATCGCACGCACGGGGCCTGGCCGTCGTCCCTCTGAGCGTCTGCGACGAGGACCGCCGCCAAAGCCGGCCGGAAGTGATCGGCCTGCTGATCGTGGAGCAGTTCCAGGGAGTTCTCGACGACTCCGGGCGGAGCCGCGTTTCCGCGGCGCTTGGCCACTGCGCCTTGGCGCTGAGGAATGCCCTGGAGATGCACCGCATGCCGCTGAGGCGTCCGCTCCGCGCGATCGGCGCGCTCCTGCACCGGAGGCAGTTGCCCAAGACCGCGTTAACGCTGCTTGCCGTCGCGGCCGCAGTAGCCGCCTTGGTGGTTGTGCAGGGGGATTTTCAGATCAAGGCCCGGGGCGAACTGCAACCGACGGTGCGACGCGACGTCTTCGCGCCTGACGACGGCGTGGTCACCGAGGTCTGCGTCGGCCACGCCCAGCAGGTTCACGCCCGCCAGGTGCTGGTCGAGATGCGCAAGCCCGAGCTGGACTTCGAATTCAAGCGGGTATGGGGCGAGCTACAGACGGCCAGAAAGCGGCTGGCCACCGTGGAAGCCGAGCGACTGCAAAACCCCCGCGAGACCTCCCCGCAGCGACAACAGCACAACCGGCTGACGGCCGAAAAGGAGGAGCTCAAGGAGCTGATCAGCAGTCTGGAAGAGCAATACGCGATCCTGCGGCGCCAACAGGCGGAGCTGAAGGTTCGCAGCCCTATCGACGCCGCCGTGCTCACCTGGGACTTGACACAACTGCTCGACGCCCGTCCGGTCGGCCGCGGCGAGGTGCTGATGACCGTCGCCGACCTCAAGGCACCGTGGGTGCTGGAGCTGAAGGTGCCGGATGATCGCATCGCCCACCTGTTGGCCGCCCGGCAGAAAACGAGCGGCGGCCTGGACGCGTCGTTTGTGTTGGCAACCGAACCGGGCGTGGAGTTACAGGGGACCGTTCAAGAGATCGGCGTACGGACCGAGATCACCGAATCGGGAGAGGCCTTCGTCCCGGTGAGGGTGGGCATCAACTCCGACGAGATTCCGACGCTCGTTCCGGGGGCCACGGTGGTGGCCAAGATCCACTGCGGCCGGCGGCCGATCGGGTACGTGTGGTTGCACGATCTGATCGACGCCGTCCGGCTCTGGATTCTGTTCTGATCCACCTCAAGCGTTAAGGAGAAAGAACCATGGCACAAGCCGCGTTGGCCGCAGTCCTGGCGGCAGCCGTGGCGGGCTCTGCTCCCGGCCAGCCCGCCGCACCACTCGAGATCCCCTCGGCGCTGGTCAAGGTGATCGAGCAGGTCGACGTGCCGGCAAAAGAGGCGGGAGTCCTGGCGGCGGTCAAGGTCCGCGAGGGCCAGATGGTCGAGAAGGGCGAGCTGCTGGCGCAGATCGTGGATACCGAAACCTGCATCGCCAGGGATCGGGCCAAGATCGAACTCGATATCGCCAAGAAAAAGGTCGAAAACGACGTGAACATCCGCTTTGCCAAGAAGTCCGCCGAGGTGGCCAAAGCAGAATTGCGACGCTCGATGGAGTCTTACAAGATCTATCCCAAGAGTATCTCCGATTCCGAGATGGACCGGCTGCGCCTGGTGGTCCAGCGGGCGGAGCTGGAGGTGGAACAAGCGGAGTACGAGTTCGAGATCGCCGAGCTGGCCTGGCGGATCAAGGAGAACGAGTACCAGGCGGCCGAAGAAAAGGTGCGGAGGAGGAAGATCAACGCTCCTCTAAGCGGCGTGGTCGTCGACGTGCATCGCCGTGCTGGCGAATGGGTGGAACTCGGCGAGACGGTGCTGCGCGTCTTGAGAATCGACCGGCTGCGGGCCGAGGGCTTTCTCCGCGCGGAGGACGTTCGCGGCGACCTGGTCGGCGCTCCGGTTCGACTTCGGGTGGATCTGCCGGAAAAGGCCGGTGCCGAATTCCCCGGAAAGATCGTCTTCCTTAGTCCCGAGATCGATCCGGTCAACGCACAGATTCGCGTGTGGGCGGAGGTGGACAACCGCGGACTGAAGCTGCATCCCGGGATGCGCGCCAAGATCATCGTCGAGCCGCCGACAACGGACTCGACAAAACCTGCGGAGAAGGAGAAATAGGACGGTTTTGCAGTCCGCCGCCGCGCCGGCGGACGTCGGAGCCTTGCTGTGCGGGTTAGGCGTGGGTCCCCCGACCCGGCCGAATCCCGGGACCACGAGTCTTTCCGGAACGGCGGATCACAGCGGTCGGCGATGCGGTGCGGCCGGGCAATTTGATCACAACCAAACGGCGCGAGCCGACGTGTTCCCATGGCTGCCCTGAGCAACGCATTGGATTCAGCAGCCACCCGCAGCGTGAGACTGCGGATGCGGCCCGATCTTTCCATCCGCTCCCAGCAGGTCGCGGGCCGTCGTTATTGGGTGGTCAAGGACCCGGTGGCGCTGAAATACTTCCACCTCCGCGACGAGGAACACGCCATCCTGCAAATGCTGGACTGCCGCAGCAGCCTCGAGGAAATCAAGCGCCGCTTCGAACGCGCGTTTGCTCCCCTGCGCATGAGCCTCGAGCAGATCCAGTCGTTTCTCGCCTGGCTGCATCAGAGCGGACTGGTAATCTCCGACGCGCCCGGGCAGGGAGACGAGCTGAAATCGCGCGGCGACCGCCAGCGGCGGCAGGCGCGGACCCAGACCGCGACCGGCATTCTCGCGATCCGCTTCCCGGGCATCGAGCCCGAGCCGTTGCTGCGCCGGCTCTATCCCCGGTGTCGCGTGTTGTTCTCGGCGTGGTTCCTCGTTGCCTGCCTGGTGCTGGCGGTGTGTGCCCTTTTGCTCGTGGCCGTGCAGTTTGACACCCTGCAAGCGAGGTTGCCCGACTTCTACACGTTCTTCAGCCCGCGAAACGCCCTGGGGCTGGCGATCGCCCTGATGGCGGTCAAGGTCTTACACGAGTTGGGCCATGCCCTCGCCTGCAGGCATTTCGGCGTGGAATGCCACGAGATGGGAATCATGTTGCTGGTGTTTACCCCCTGCCTGTACTGCAACGTATCCGACGCCTGGACGCTGCCGAACAGGTGGCACCGCGTCGCCATTTCCGCGGCCGGCATTGGCGTCGAGATCGTGCTCGCCTCGGTCTGTACGTTTCTCTGGTGGTTCAGCGAGCCGGGCCTGTTCAACGCGTTGTGCCTGAACGTGATGTTTATCTGTTCGGTGAGCACGATTCTGTTCAACGGCAATCCACTCTTGCGGTACGACGGCTACTACATCCTCTCCGACCTGGTCGAGGTGCCAAACCTTTCTCACCAGTCCAGGGCCCTGATAAACCGTGCGCTGGCGCGGTTGTTTCTGGGGATTGAATCACCCCGGGACCGCTCGCTGCCGGAAAGGCATCGCGGTCTGCTGGCGCTGTACGGAGTGGTATCGACGCTCTACCGCTGGGGCGTGGTGGTCGCCATCTTGTGGTTCTGCCACAAGGTCTTACAGCCTTACCGGCTGGAGCTTCTCGCCGCGGCGCTGGCCGTGGTCGTCGTGCTCGGAGTGTTGATCGCGCCGCTGGCGAGCGGTTTCCGCCGGCTTCGCAAATCGGCGTCGGCGGGCCGGATTCGGCAGGGCCGCGCCGTCCTGGCTCTGGGTGCCGCGGGCGCCGTCGTCGTGGCTGTCGGCCTGGTGCCCTTGCCGTATCACGTCACGGCGCCCGCCTGGTTGGAACTCCAGGACGGACATCGCGTGTACGTTTCCGTCCCCGGCAGGTTGATCAACTCGGTGGCCGCGGGCGACGCGGTCCGGCGGGGAGAGACCTTGGCGGAACTGGAAAACCTCGACGTCCGGCGGCAGGTTGAGGAGCTGGTCGGCCAGCGCAATCGGCAACGCGTACACCTTAGAAACCTCGAACTCCGTCTGGTGGAAGACGCCGCCGTCGGCTCGCAAATCCCGGCAGCCAAAGAAGCGCTGGCCGACATCGAACAACGCCTGCTCGAGCGGCAGCGGGATCAACGCCACCTGATCCTGAAGGCGCCGGTCGCCGGCACGGTTCTGCCGCCGCCGAGCATCCCCAGCCCGCCATATACGCCGGGCCGATTGTCAACCTGGCGGGGAAATCCGCTTCAGCAGCGCAACCTGGGCTCCCATTTGACCACCGGTACCCTGTTTTGCCTGGTGGGTGACCCGGCTCGCCTGGACGCGGTCCTGGTGATCGAGCAGTCGAGCCTGAAGTTCGTGCGGGCCGGCCAGCGGGTACGGATTCAACTGGATCAGTTGCCGGGAGAGATAATCGACGGCACCATCCGCGAAATCGCCAAGACCAGCCTGAAGGTCGCACCGCGCGAGCTGGCCACCGGGGGGGACGTGCCGATTCGCGCCGGCCAGGACGGCCTCCCCCTTCCCGCAGAAACCTCCTACCAGGCTCGGGTACAGCTCGACGACCACGATCGGCCCCTTCTGATCAGGGTGCGCGGCCGGGCCAAGATTCTGGCTGACCCGCAACCCCTTTTTCGGCGCATCTACCGGTATCTGCGGCGGACTTTCAGCATCACGCTCTGGCAGACTCCCGCAAAATGACCCTGCGACTCGCGCAGGCTGGGAGCCCGCCAGTCTCCGGCAACGGTGGGAACGACGGTCTTTCGCTTGGCGCGGCGCCGCCGCGCACGAGGAGGGGCAGCAACCGCCGAAGGCGCGTGAAAGCCCGGAGAACCCTAAGGAGCGGCCGAAGAATAAGTTGTGGGAGGCGACTCTGTCGGCGACTGCGCATTGCCGCACGTTTGTCGCCGACAGAGTCGCCTCCCACAAGAAAACGGGAAGTTATTTATCGTTCGCCCCTAAGGAATCAGGAATACCAGCCCGGTTGCAGTCGCGGCCTCCACCGAGGCGGGTATCAGCCGCAGCTCGGGCCAATGGCGTCGATAGGGCACACAGCTTCCCGGCCGGTAGTGGCCCAACGTGGAGACGCGCTCACGCGGCCGCCTGGCGCTGACGAGGTAGGGCAGCGCCGGCACGGTGGCGAAGAACCGGGCCCCGGACAAGGCGGGCTGGACCAGCCGCAGCCGGGGCGACGTGTATCCGTACCGTTCCAGGTTGACCTCTTCGAAATACAAGGGTCGATGGCACAGCGCCGAGGCCTCCCAGCAATAACGCATCGGCTGCCACAGACGGTGCACCCTCGAGTCGCGCTGAATTCCTTCCCCATCGGCGAAGACCCGCCGGGCTTCATCCGGCGGCAGATCGTCCGTGGGCGGCTGGATGTCCGTCGTCACGCAGCCGATTGGACGATCGGAAACGCCCAGAGCGTCGGGCGGCGTGTCCGGCAACGGCAGAGACTGCGGGGCGGGAACCACTTCCGGAGCGGGCTGGGGTCGTTGGGGGACCTCATGCCCGACCGCACGCCCGACTTCATGCCCTGGGTTCTGGACCTCCCCAATCGCCAAGACGGTCCCCTGACCCGATTCGCCAACGTATCGCTCGGCTGACCGGGAGGGCCCGGGACGGAAGCCGTCGGTCGACACCGTGATTTGCACAGGCGGGCCGGCCCAGAGCGTCGCATCGTCAAGACCCCCCAATGCGGCGCCCAGCAGCATCAGGCCGATCTTTGATGCCTTCGCGAGTACAGGAAGCCAGCCGGTAACGGCGGCCGGATCGCTTGCGGAACCAGGGCATCCGCTCGCGCGTGGTGCAGCAGCTTCGTTCATGGTTGCCTCGCCAATGTGGCACTCCACATTGTTCGCCCGATCGCTTTCACCCGCTCCAGTCGTAACTGTCCTCGACCCCGAGCGATTGATACGATTACATTTGTGCGAAGCACCGGTGCATTCGTCGCAACCGAGCCTGCTGGCACGATACCGACACCCTCTACAACCGGCATATTTTAAGACCGTCCCGGGCCGTACAGGGATGCCGGCTGGCGGCCGGCGGCGGAATCGTCAACGCACCTGGAGGAAGCCTTTCGGCAAACGTCCCGGAGACTCGTTGTGGGTACGCACTGCGGAGCACCCCCAGGTACGCGATTCTCCCCCAAGTGAGTGGCACACCCCTCGCTGTCTTTGCGTTCATTCCTGGCAGGGGGGGCCGTCAGGGACTCTGTCGGCTCTCTGTCGAGCGGCGAGATCACGCGACGGGAGGAAAAAATGGTTGAAGACGCCGAGGCGGTCTGCGAAAATGGAGGGATACCCATCTCTCGGTTCGAGGAGTGAACGTCCAGAAGTCTGGTGCCGCTGCGTGTCGCAGATGCACCCCAATGCCACGCACTGCGCAGCGCGGGGCCTAAATGGAGTTGCACGATTCTGGGAGCGGAGCGTTTAGCCGCCGGGGCTAAACGCTGCGGAATTCTCGGAATCACGAAATCCTATTCAGATGTCGCAGAGCCGGAGTTTCCCCGCGGTTCGTTGGCCGCCAGTGCCTTCTCCCAAATTCCTCAGCGGTGAGTCGCCGAATGTGGACCACGAAATGGATTCGAAAACTGTGGCCGACCCGCCAGGGTTTCCGGCCCATGTCCCCCCGCAGTCGCCACGGCGACGAACTCTTTCCGGGCCTGTTTGTCCGGCAGTTGGAAGAGCGGCTCGTGCTCAACGGAACCGGCTGGACGTGGGACGACGCGGGCCAGGCAGTGACAATCGACGCCGGCACCTACGCCGACGACGGCCGGCCGGATACCTTCCAGATTGCCCGCGACGGTGACGACCTCCGGGTCTTGGTCAACGGGGCCGAGTTGTACACCGCGCCGTTGGAGGAGGTCGCCACGCTCAGCGTCAGCGGCTCTGGGGACGACGACACCCTAACCGTGGACCTCTCCGGCGGCGATCCCGCACCGGCCGGGGGGATTGCTTTCCAGGGCATGGGCCACCGCCAAGGCGGCGGGGACCTGCTGGTCGTCGATCGGGGCTCCTTCGACGGTCCAATCAACACGGTTACCCACCGGTTCGGGCGCGTCGGCGACGGCTTCATCGACGTGACCATCGGGAGTTCCGGCCTCGAGAACCCGCCGTCTTCCATCGCCTATACCGGCGTAGAATCGGTGAACGATCTTGCGTCCGCCGATCGGCTCGTATTCCAATCGGCCCCGGGCGATCAGACGCTCACGATCTCCGACGACGGCCGGTCCGCCGACGGCCGGTCATTGCTTTCTTCGCCCGGTGGCACGTCGGTCACTTTCGCCCAACCGGCTGCTTCACTGACAATCGAAACCGGCCCGGCCGGGACGGACGGAAGTCAAACGGTCATCATCGAGGGGCTCGATTCGCTGTTCTCGGCCGATATGACCATCCGCGGCGACGGCCGCGACGCGATCCTCTTCAGCGGCGATACCGACTTCGGCGGCAGCCGTCTCGACGCCACCGCCGGGGCGATCCAAGTCGACGGATCAATTGCCAACCAGGGAGGAACCGTCCATCTCGACGCGGGCGACCATGGCACGCTCACCGTTTCCGAAACCATCGACGTCAGCAGCTTCAGCACGGGGCACACCGGTGGGACGGTCCACCTGCTTGGAGACCACGTGGTCCTGGCCGACGACGCCCGGGTCAACGCTTCCGGCGACGCCGGCGGCGGCGACGTGCTGGTTGGGGGCGACTACCAGGGGGCAAACCCGGCGATTCGCAACGCCTCGCTTACCGAAGTTGCCCGGGGTGCAATCGTCACGTCCGATGCCAGCTATTACGGCGACGGCGGCAAGGTGGTCGTTTGGGCCGACGATACCTCGAGCTTCCACGGCATGATCTCCGCGCGTGGCGGCGAGTTGGGAGGCGACGGAGGGACCGTCGAAGTTTCGGGCCGGCAAGCCCTCACGGTCACCGGCCACGTTGACCTCCGCGCCTCAAACGGTCACGTCGGCCGGCTTCTTCTTGACCCGGGCGGCGTGCGAATCGTCCACGGCAGCTACGACAGTGGCCCTGACGTTTTTGGCGACCATTGGATCAACCACCAGCTCGGGCTCGGTGACTTAACGATTTCGACCAACGACTCCTCTGCCCTACCGCCGCAAGAGTTGATCGTCGAAGCCGATGCCGACATCTGGTGGGAGACGGCCAGCACGCTCGAGCTGATCGGCAACGACGCCGTCGTGGTCCACGGCAGCATCAATGGTAACACCAGCGGGGGACTGAAGCTCACCGGCGGAGCGGTCCAGTTGGGAGAGACGCAGGCCGGCACCCTGAATGTGACGGCCGGCGGGAGAATCACCGACACGGGTAACGTGACGGTCGAGGGTGCGGCCACCTTTTCGGCCGGGGCCGGCAATTCGGACATTACCCTGGGCGACG
>CAZUAM010000036.1:11718-20604 GCA_964618095.1 uncultured Planctomycetaceae bacterium
ACTTCGGCACCCTGAGCCTGGAGGGCCGCGAGGTGACCGTCACCGAGGCCTCGGCGACGGAGCTGAGCGGTGTCGACGTCGCGCAGTTGACACTCACCTCTGCGGGCCCGATCACCGATTCGGGCGATATTCGCGTCACCGCGGCCGCGGTGTTCGACGCCGGAGCGAACCCGATCACGTTCGGTGACCGCCCGAGCGAGACGACCAACTTCGGCAGCCTGGCGTTGACCGCGGGCGACGTGAGCGTGGCCGAGCACTCCTCCACGCTTTTGGGTGCAGTAAGCGTCGAGAACTTGCATCTGACTTCAGCCGGGGCGATCACCGACTCGATTGACACCGAGGTGACCGGCGTGGCCGTCCTCAATGCCGGCACGAACCGGATCACGTTGGGCGGGCAAGCCGGCGCCACGACAAACTTCGGCCGCATCGAGCTGATCGGCGGCAGCGTCAACGTCCTGGAGGACTCCGACACGCTGCTGGTCGGTGCTGACGTGGATAGGCTCCGATACAACTCGGCGGGGAAAATCGTCATCGACGGCAAAGTGATCAAAGCCCGGGGTCTGCTGACGCTTACCGCCGTGGGCGACATCGAAGTGCACGACCTGCCGTGGCTGGGTGCTGGTCTATCGGAGGTCGTGGCGGGCGAGATCGTGTTTCGCGCGGGCGGCGCGATTGACATCGATAACGGCGCCGTGCTGGAAAGCGCCACCGGAAAAGTAACGAACGCGCCGCCCTTATTGAGGATCGGCGAGCTCGACCCGGACGATACGATTGTTCCCGGCGATCCGACCCAGGAGCTGACGGGCACGGTCGGTGGCATTGAGGCCCAAGGCGACAAGCTGGAACAGGGGGCGAACTTTACGGTCGCCGTCGTCTGGGACGACGGGTTGCGCAGCGAACTGGCCGGCGTGAGCGCGGGCGATAAGGTGGTGTGGCGCGTGCGGGAGGACGGCAGCAGCAACGCGGTCATTACGCCCGGCAGCGGCACCGGGCCGATTGTAGTCCTTGTCGTACGCGAATACGGCGTCGACCACCTCACGACCGTGACCCAAACCGAGATGAGGGCAGCCGTCGAGGTGAGAAACGATCCGTCCATTCGCCTGGATGACGGCTCGGCAGTCGATCTGAACGCAGCCCATTCCGCCGTGGTGAGCCGCCTGTCGTCCCAGGAGATACCCCAGAAGGAGGAGCCACCGGAGGAGGCGCCCCCCCAGGTGGTGGGAATCACCGCAGCGCTCGAAGAGCGAGAGCTGGTTGTCGTCCCGCCACCGCCGCTGCTGGCGGCCGAGATCAGCACCACACCGCTCTTGCAGAAAACGCCCCCCGAACGCCTTCGACCCGGCCAAGGGCGCGTCGCAGAGCAGCTCAGGGAATTGTACATCGTCAAGGTCGTCAAGGCCGAGTCTGGGGAACAGGAACAAGACGAGCACTATCCGCTCCCAGAGGACGCCCTGTCCGATTTGAACGTTTTACTCGAACGGCTCAAGCAAGAGGGTTTGCCGAACGGGTGGTATCGGATTTACCTCAAGGAGAAAGGGCTTCCAAGGCGAAGAGTCTTGGAGTTTTACAAGTGGGGCGACCAGATCGGGGACTACCCCCGTGAGCCGGGGCGCGGATCCAATCCGGCGCCTGAGGCGGGAGCCTCGAATCGGGCCGACGGCGCTTTTCCTGACGCGACGGCGGGGTCGCGCGGCGTCCGGCGTGAGGTTGTGCCGCTGGCCACCACGCCGGTCTTGGCGGCCGAGCCGGCGGCCGCCGTCGAAGCAGAAGTGGATGCCGGCAGCCGCACGGGCCCGCTCGCCCTGCCGCCCCACGACGACGGGAGAGCCACCGCCGAGACGGCCGCGGCCACTGCCTGGACAAGAAGCCTCGACGAGGCAATGCAATCCGCCGACGATCACTCCTTCACCAAGGCCGCGCGGTTGTGCCGGCGGTTGCGGAGATAGGCCCCAGGGGCACGCGGGAGCCGCTCGTACGACGAAGCTCGCCACTTCTGCAAGCAGCCTCTCGACGCGGCGGCGTTCTCAGCGGTGTCGATTGCCGTACCTCCATGCTCTTGGAGGCCCACCGCGGAAGGATCGAAACCGAATCAGGGCCGTGCCGTGCGAAATCCGCCGTTCAGGAACATCACCGCACTAGCCGGATTATTCATGGGACCATCGTCGGGTAGGCATTCGCGTGCCACGGCCGTGCCAGCCGTGCTCCAGATTTGCCGGTTTACCCAGGGCAGCACGGCCGACACGGCCGTGGCACGCCTATGAATAATCCGGGCTAGCCGGTCTTGCGGCGCCGGCAGTAGACGGCCCAGGCGACTGGCAGGAAGAGCAGCAGGGTGAGTGTTGCCGGTTCTGGAACGAAATGGAGCTGCGGTCCCGCGAGATCGGCGTGCTCCGACGACGCGAAGACCATCGACGGCGAGGATTGGCTCTGGCTGTCCACGATCAGGAAAACCGTCACCGTGTTGTCGCTTTGCAGGTACGTATCCAACGTGGGAAGGTCCACGGAATAGGACGTTCCGATAGCGTCGCTCTGCTGCGGTGCTATCGTGCTGATCCAGGAAGCCTCCGTACTATCGAAGCCGGTGATCGTATCGATGTTGGCCGGCGCGTTGTTCCAAGTAAGTAACGTTTTAGACCAGTCCGTGCCCAACTCTCCCGCGTCGGGAGTAAAACCGGCAAGCAAGCCGTAGACATTCACGGTGAAATCCGCCTCCGGTGAGTCGGCCTTGCGGATGGTGAACGTCGCCGGCTGCGAACCATCCGGGTTGTGCCCGTTCAAGTCGAACTTCACGTAAGCCTTCCGGGCGAACTCGATGTTCACCGATTTCTTCACGGGCAAGTCGCCCCAGCAATGCTGCACGTTACCCGCCTGGTCCAGACCGCCACGGATACAATTGTCGTCCACCGCCTCGAGAAGCTCGGCGTAGGCAGCGTCGACGAACAACAGTGCCAGGCCCAGTGAAAAGACCGAAAACAAGTTCCTGCGCATCGAACCCCCCCCCCAACATGCAAGGTCTCGCCATTCAGATTGAAAACGAAGCCGTCCGAAAATCGGAATCGCCATAACGCCACCGGACGTGGCGTCTCCTACGTACGCGACCGGCCACCATGGCACACTCGAAAGCGCAGTCGCACCTTAAAGTCTCCGGCTTCCGGACACAATTGTCTAGTTTACCAACGGCGACGACGTTTGCAACAACTTAAGTCGCTTTTTGCAGCACAAAACCCGGGATTTCGCTCTCAGACCGCAAGCCCACCCTAGAGCGGGGGCCGAGTCTGTTGCGCCGGTCGATCGAGACTCGCACCTGTCAACGGCGATCAGAAGCTGCGGCCAAGAACCGATCCGCAAAGCGGAAATCGGGGTAGCCGGCGGCGGAGGGGCTCACCTACCCCCATTCATGGGTAGATTACGCCGGAAGAAATCTCACCCAAGATCGACCCCAGGAATTCGGCACCGCCGAAGGGAAGCCTCCCGAAACGTGACAGTCATTCTCACTTCTTGCCGAGGCAGACCAGGCACATGTCGTCTGCCTGTGAGCAACCCGTAATGAACCGCCGGACGTCGTTGACGATGGTTTGGGCAACTTCTTGGGGGCCGCCGGCCACGGTTTCGAGTTGCGCCCGGAGACGGTGGACGCCATAGGCTTCATCTGCCCGGTTCATCGCTTCATTGATGCCGTCGCTGTGAATCATCAGCAATCCCCGCGGGGGAAGCTGGACGGAGCATTCCTCGTAGTCGATCTGGTCCATGATCCCCAGGGGGAAGCCGGCTTGCTCCTTTCCGACTTCGCTGACCCCGCCGTCGCCAAAGCGGAGCAGCGGCGGCATGTGGCCGGCGTTGACGATTGCCAGCTCACCTCTGCCGGGAGTGAGGACTGCCAGAATGAGGGTCACGAAGTGGCCTTCCACGAGTTCGGGAGTGAGAGAGGTGTTCAACTGCATAATCGCCTCCGCCGGGTGGGAGGTGGTAAGCAGTTGATACTGGATTTCGGCCGTCAGCTTTGCCGTCAACATGGCCGCTGCCAGGCCGTGTCCGGCCACGTCCGCCACCACCACGGCCATGCGTCCGTCCGACAGCGGGATATAGTTGTACAAGTCACCGCCGACGCGGCTGGCCGGCTGGTAGTAATCGGAGAATTCGTAGCCTGGAATCTGCGGGCGGCCTTTGGGCAGGAAACTCCGCTGGATCTGGTCGGCGAGTTCCAAATCGCGCTCTACGGCTTGCTGGCGCAGCACCTTCTCGTGAAGCCGTGCGTTGTCGATGGCAATCGAGGCCTGCGTGGCGACCCCCACCAATACTTCCAGATCTTCTTCCCGGAACTGGCCGCGCCCGCTGGCCGTGTCCACTTGGAGTACGCCGAAAGACTTGCCGTCATCGTCGATCAGCGGCGCGCACATGACGGAGTGAATCGCCCCGGTCTTGATACTATCGCTATTGCTGAAGCGTGAATCGGCGACTGCGTCGCCCGAGAGGATGGCCTCCCTTGACTCCATCACGTAGTTGACGACCGTACGGCTAATGCGGGCCTGCGTGTCGGTCCCTCCGTGCCAAAGCTTTACCCACCGAGGCGTAATTTCCCCCTCGTCGTTGCGCAGCGCGACGAGGCCGCGATCAGCGACCGGGAAAATCAGGAACAAGGTGTCGAGGACTTGCGGCAACACCTCGTGCAGGGCGAGGTTCTTGCGCAGATTCTGGGTGATTTCCAGAAGTGCTTTCAGCTCGGCAAGGAGGCTGTCGTGCGAACGACTGGTATCTTTGTTGGGAGAGGCCTCCCGTCTGGAGACGATCAGCAAGGTAGAAGGCTCCCCTTCAGTGCCCGCTGGTGACGGGGGGGCCGGCCTCCTGTCTGCCAGCTCGCCGTCGAGCAGGTGAGAGGGGTGTCCTCGATGAAACTCGAATACCGTGTCGCTGACACGGATGCGGTCGCCCTCGCTGATTTGCCGCTTGCCGCGGATCCGCCGGTCATTTAGAAACGTGCCGTTACGGCTGTGCAGATCCTCAAGGAAGCAGTCGTCCTTGATGAACAGGACGTGAGCATGATGGCGGCTGGCATCCGGGTGACTGATCCAGACGTCACAATCGGCCTGGCGTCCCAAGACGGACTTCGGTCTGTTGAGCTCCTCGATCTGCCCCTCGTTCGGACCGCCAATCACGGTTAAGTAGGCCATGGCAGCCGGTGCCTCCGTCTGGCGGGCGCCGCGCCGTCCGGAGGTGCGCTGAGACCCAACACCCGCTCCCGCCGACCGCCACGGCACGCCCGCTGTGGTTCGATTTGGATCCATCGGGGCGTGACAGGCCCCTGATCGTAACTGCTGGACTCACCAGTCGTCAACCCACCCAAACCGCCAGCGGGGGGAAGCCATATACACCAAACTTAGGGTCACCGGGTCGGTGCGGCTGCCGCCCAATCGACCGCAGGCCAGAGGATGAGCGTTCCGTCCCGGCTGCCGGTCAAGACGCTCCGTGAGTCAGGCGAGAAGGCCACGGTGGTGACCTCTTCGGAGTGTCCTGTGAACGTGAATATTTCCTTCCCGGTAGACATCTCCTCCTTGGCCAGAAGTTCGGCCAAGTCTAGCCCCTGATCGGCCAGCTCGCGTTTTTCCTCCTCGGTAAAGCTCTCCTGAAGGATCTGCTCTTTGGTTCGTGCGTCCCACATTTTGGCCGTCCGGTCCTGGCTGCCGGTCAGGGCCCGCCGGCCGTCCGGGGAAAATGCGACCGAGGTAACGCTGGCCGTATGCCCCTTGAGGCTGAAGAGTTCCTCGGGCTTTTTCCGGTTGGGGCTGACGTCCCACACCTTGGCAGAGTTGTCCGTGCTGCCGGTGATCGCCCGAGTGCCGTCGGCAGAGAAAGCGGCGCTGAGGACCGCCTGTTCGTGGCCGTTGAGGACATGCAGGGGCGTCCCCTTTGCGGCGTCCCAGATCCGAGCCGTCTTGTCGTCGGAAGCGGTAAGCACGCGTTTTCCGTCGGAAGAGAATACGGCCGTGCGGACGCGTTGTTCATGTCCCTCGAACTGAAGGAGCACCTCCCCGGTCTTCGCATCCCAGAGCTTGGCTGTCTTGTCGTCGCTGGCCGTGAGCACCCTGCTGCCGTCGGGCGAAAAGACGGCGTGGTTGACAGACTGGCTGCGTTCGTCTTCGAGTCTTAGCTCTGCAAGTCCGGTCCCGGCGTTCCAGATTCTAGCGGTGTTGTCCCAACCGGCAGTGACGATACGTTCCCCGTGGGGCGAGAAGTCCGCCGAGGCGACGGCGCTATGCGGGCTGAAACGCCCGCATTCGCGGCCGGTGCGGACCTCCCACAAACGGGCCTCGTTACCCCCGACGGTGAGCACATAGCCGCCTCTAGGCGAAAAGATGGCCGACCAGGCCTGGCCGCCACCCGCGCCAGAACTCAAGAACGGACCGCGATCTGTGCGGATCTCTTGGAGGGACTGCAAATCCCACAACCGCACGGTGCCCTGGGAGTCCTTGTGGTTCGTGGTCAGGGCGTGCCGGCCGTCCGGGGCGAATGCCACCGCGGTGACGGTCTCATCGCCCGCACCAAGACTCCCGATCTCACGGCCCTCTGCAACGTCCCACAACCTGACAGAGTTATCCGCGCAAGCGGTCAGCACCCGCCGACCATCGCACGAGAGGGCCATCGAGGTGACCGCATCCGGGTGCTTGAGGATCGCGGAGCGCAGCTCTTTGCCGGTCCGGACGTCGGTTTGGGCAACGGTGTTGTCAAGGCTGGCGGTCAGCACATAGTCGTCGCCGGACAAGAAGACGGCAGCCGTGATGCCCCTGGTGTGCTCGACCGATTCCCATCTTTTTTCGCCGGTTGCTGCATCCCACAGCAGGCAACGCCCGTCAGCGTCGCCGGTCAACAGCCACCGATCATCGGGTGAGAAGGCCACCGCCGTGACCTCGGAACGATGTCCTTTGAGCTTCCTGAAGAAGCTGCCGGTTTCCGCGTCCCAGAGTTTTGCAGTCCTATCGTCACTGCCGGTCACGATCCACTTGGCATGGTTCGAGAGGGCCACGGCAGCCCTTGCTCCGGTGCCCTTAAAGCAGAAAAGTTGCGTGCCCGTGTCCACGTTCCAAACCCGCGTGGTATTGTCCACCGCGGCGGTAATGAGTTTCTTCCCATCGGGAAAGAAGACGGCGCTGGAGGCCAAGAACTTGTGCCCTTCCTTGAACTCGCGGATTTCGTTGCCCGATTTGACCTCCCAAGTCTTTGCGGTGCGATCCCGGCCGGCGCTGACGATCTTCTTCCCGTCGGCAGAGAAGGACGCCCCCAGGACCGCGTCGCGGTGCCCTGCCAAGACGCGTTCCTCTTGGTAACCGGCGATACTCCAGATCTTCGCCAGATGGTCGTGACTTCCCGAGAGGACTGTTTTGCCGTCCGGAGCAAATACACACGAGAGCACTCGACCCGCGTGGCCGCGCAGCGTCTTGTGCAGCGTTCGGTTCGCGACGTTCCAGACCCGCACCGTGTTGTCGTTACCGCCGCTGAGGAGCCACTTCCCGTCGGGGGGTGAAAACTGGACCGACCGAACGGCCGCCGTGTGACCCTCAAGGGGTTGGTAAACGGGCGGGGGGTTCCGCTCGTCGGTGGAGAGCGTTTCAAAGTCAAAGGGCTCCACCTTATCGGGCTCCCAGAGGAGCACCCGGTTATCGTAGCCGGCGGTGGCCACGAACTCGCCGTCGGGCGAAAACGCCGCGGCGTAAACCGGCCCCACGTGACCCAAAAACGGCGGGCCCGCTTCGCCCGTCTCCACCGACCAGACCATCGCCGAACCGTCCTGGGACGCCGTGGCGATCCGTTTCTCGTCCGGGGAGAAGACCGCAGACCAGACCCACGATTCGTGGCCTTGGAAGACCTCCGACGTCCCCGTCTCCAAATCCCACAGCCTCGTGGTGTTGTCGTAGGAACCGGTGAGCAGCCGTTTTCCGTCGCGCGAATAGACGACGCTCAGCACCGCGTCCTTGTGCCCCGGCAACGCCTGTACCAACGCACCTGTCTGGGCGTCCCAGGTTTTGACGTAGTGCGGCCGGTCGTTGGTGCCGGTGGCCAGGTGCTTCCCGTCGGGAGAAAAAGCCACTGCGAATACGTAATCACCACCCGTGGGAATCGCAACCAGCTCCTCCCCGGACCGGGCATCCCAGACGCGAGCCGTTCCGCCCCATCCCCCGGTGGCCAGTCGCTTTCCGTCCGGTGCAAAGGCAACCGCCTCGAGCGGCTGCTGCGCCTCGAACGTGCGGAGGTCTTGGGTGCACAGATACTTCAGCCGCCCCCATTCCCAGTGGCGGAGGTGGGCGGGGCACTCGTCCAACAGCACGTCGGCCTTGTCGAAGGCGTTCTCCTCAATCTTGGCGGCCGTTAGACCGATCCTGGCAATGTAGGTTTCGTACTCTTCCTTCTTTCGGGCAATCGCTTCCTTTTTTTGTGCCTCCTCGGCCCTCTGCTGCGCTTCCTCGGCCCTCTGCTGCGCAGCCTGGGCCCTCTGCTGCGCAGCCTCGGCCCTCTGCTGCGCAGCCTGGGCGTCGTCCCGCGCGTCTTCGGCCTGTAGCTTCGCCGCGCGAATCCAGAAGAAGGCCACGCTCACAATCAGCAACATGGTGAGTAGCAGCCCTGCACCCACGCGTTTGGCGGTCTTGAGGCGCTGCTGCCGCGAATCTCGTTCACGCTGTGCTTCCTTGATCTGCCCAAGAAGCTCCGCATGTTCCGGGATCTCCGCGTCAAGCAGCGAAGCACCCAAATCGTAGTCACCTTTGCGGAGTGCGCTGCTGGCATAAGCCAGGCTTGCTCCCGTGATGCCGGCCTCTGCCGCCTTGTTCCCTTCCCAAAGGCTGTATGCTTCCTGGAAGCCGAACAAGGCGCGGGCGTACGCCTCGTAGTCGTCTCGTG
>CAZUAM010000037.1:0-2514 GCA_964618095.1 uncultured Planctomycetaceae bacterium
CGTTAGCACAGTGGCACCCCGGCGTCTCGCCGGTGTGAGGGAACCTGTGGCAGTGCTTTCACGGATGTCTCACCGGCGAGACGCCGGTGCCACTTGATCCTCCTTGATATTCCACTTAATTCAGCCGTATTGGGCCCAGCCTTTGCTCAGTCAGCCCTCTCCGAGGCAAAACCACCGACCGGAGGGCCGTTGCGGGAGGTCTGGCCAATCGCCGGCCCCAAATCCGAAATCCCCCGCCCCGCTTGACCAACCGGACCAAAAACGGCACCATGGTTGGGTCCCCCGGACTGGCGGGGCTTTTTGGCGCCGTGTCTCTCCACAGATCAGGCAGTCCCCAATGCCCATCACGCCACAGGACGTCGCGGAACACTTCGCCGCACGCTTCGACGAGCCACCTCGGTGGATCGTTCGCTCTCCCGGCCGGGTCAACCTGATCGGGGAACACACCGACTACAACGACGGCTTCGTCTTGCCGCTGGCGATTGATCGGGCGATCTGGATCGCGCTGCGGCCCTGCGAAAACCGCCGGGTGAGTGTCCACTCGATCGACTACGGCCAATCGGGGGAGTTCTCCCTGGAGGGGCTCTCCGCCGGGGGGAAGGGCTGGATCGAATATCTCAAGGGGACGGCGTGGAGCCTCCAGGCCGCCGGCCTCGAGCTGGCCGGCTGGGAGGGCGTCCTGGCCGGAGATGTCCCCCTGGGGGCCGGACTCTCCTCCTCCGCCGCCCTGGAGATGGCCGCAGCTCGGGCCTTCGCCGCCGTCGGTGACCTCGATTGGGACCCGACCAGCATGGCCAAACTGGGCCAGCGGGCCGAAAACGAGTGGATCGGCGTCAAATGCGGCATCATGGACCAACTGGTCTCGGCGGCCGGCCAGGCAGGCCATGCCCTCCTGATCGACTGCCGGACCCTGCACACCCAGCCCGTCCCCCTCCCGGATGGGGTGGCCGTCGTCGTGCTGGACACCTCCACCCGCCGGGGCCTGGTAGACTCCGCCTACAACGAGCGCCGCGCGCAGTGCGAATCGGCCGCCGAGTTCTTCAAGGTCCCGGCGCTGCGGGACGTGGGCCTGGACCTGTTCCAACAGCTCTCCAGCGGCCTCGACGAAACCACTCGACGCCGCGCCCTGCACGTGATCACCGAAAACGACCGTACCTTGCAGGCCGCCGACGCCATGTGCCGCGGCGAAGTCTCTGCCCTGGGCGTGCTGATGAACAAGAGCCACGCCAGCCTCTGCGACGACTACGAGGTCTCCAGCGACGCCCTGAACGCCATCGTCGAAATTGCCCGGGCCCACCAAGCCTGCTTCGGCGCCCGGATGACCGGGGCGGGCTTCGGTGGCTGTGCGGTGGCCGTGATCGATGCCGCCGCCGCCGCCGATTTCGTCCGCAGCACCGCCGCCGCCTACGAAGAGAAGACCGGCCACAGCCCGGCCATTTACGTCTGCCAGGCCACCAACGGAGCCGAAATCGTCGAACCAGCCAAATAGTCAATTTCAGTACCCCCAAATCTGAGCGAGGGGTGGCTGGGGTCGAGCGCAGTGAGCCCCCAGTTGGCCGAGTTTCCGGGGGCTCGCGTGCTCGACCCCGGCCACCCGTGGCCTCTCGCCGATGGGACATCAGTGAAGCGGCAAACCCTCTTACCACAACCCCCTCCCGGGATTTCTACCATGAAACGACGCGATTTCCTCAAGACCGCCGCCCTCACGACCGGCGCGGCAATTGTCGGCCAAACCGCCGAGGCCGCTCCGCAGCCGGATCCATCCCCGCTCGCCCGTAAGCTGCCGCGATGGCGGGGCTTCAATCTGCTGGAAAAATTCAACGCCGGACGCAACCGCCCCTTTGTCGAGTCCGACTTCGAGTGGATGGCCGCCTGGGGCTTCGACTTCGTCCGGCTGCCGATGGACTACCGCTGCTGGACCGACCGCAGCGACCCCTACAAGCTCGACGAGAAGGTGCTCAAGGAAATCGACCAGGCAGTCGAGCACGGCCGCAAGCACGGGGTCCACGTCAGCCTGAACTTGCACCGTGCTCCGGGCTACACCGTGGCCAGCCCGCCGGAGAAGCTCAACCTCTGGACCGACGAGGAGGCACAGAAACAGTTCGATTTCCAGTGGTCCCAGTTCGCCCGCCGTTGTCGGGGCATCCCCTCGGCGCAACTCAGCTTCGACCTGGTCAACGAGCCGGCCGGGGTCGCCGCCGCGGCCTACGCCAAGGTCGCCCGCCGCGCCGTCGCGGCCATCCGCCGCGAGGACCCCCAGCGGCTGGTCCTCAGCGACGGGCTCCAGTGGGGCCGCGACCCGATCTTCGAGCTGGCCGATCTGGGCATCGCCCAGAGCACCCGGGGATACGACCCCATGCAGGTCAGCCACTACCAGGCCTCCTGGGTCGGCGGCCAGCGGTGGGCCGAGCCGACCTGGCCGCTGAAGCAGGGCGACCGCCTGCTGGATCGTGACTGGCTCGACCAGCAACACGTCGTCCCCTGGAAGAAGCTCGAGAAGCAGGGCGTCGGGGT
>CAZUAM010000037.1:2524-20346 GCA_964618095.1 uncultured Planctomycetaceae bacterium
TGGCCGCTGAAACAGGCCAAGGAGGTGCTCGACCGCGACTGGCTCTACCGCACCAGGATCCTCCCCTGGAAAAAGCTCCAGTCCAAAGGCGTCGGCGTGCACGTGGGCGAGTGCGGATGCTACAACAAGACGCCCCACCAGGTGGCCCTCGGCTGGCTACGCGACTTCCTGACCCTCTGGAAGGAAGCCGGCTGGGGCTGGGCCCTCTGGAACTTCCGCGGATCCTTCGGCATCCTCGACAGCGGCCGGGACGACGTGGACTACGAGACCTTCCGCGGACACAAGCTGGACCGCAAGATGCTCGACCTCCTGCGACAATCCTGAGCCCAATTATTGCCATTTTTCACAGCCACATATTGCCTATCGTCCCACCTCTTGCGAGACATCTACCGGGTTTTCAGAAACACCGGGTTCTCGGCGGTGTTGAAAAGACTGTCCCGGCCTGGAATCTCCCTGGATTCCCCGGCGCTGCGCTGTTACAGTCTTACGTAGTAATTTCCGCGCGCCGTGCGCGCATGTTTGACGTAACCAATTGTGATGACACCGTTTAGCGGGCGGGCTTGCCCGCCGTTTAGTTGCGGCCGACGCTGGAAGCAACCACCTGGCTGTGGATCGTGCGGCGAAAGGCGGGCCGGCAGCGGAGTTCATCTGTGCCGCTGCGGATTGCCGGGCCTTCTCCAACCACGATCTGCCCAGATTTCTCAATAATCCGCTAGGGTTTCGACCAGGGGCAGCAAAAAACCTGGAATGAGGAGAGTTGAGATGTCAAGAGTTGTGTTCAGTCTGGCGTTGCTGTTCTGTGTGGCTTTCGGCACGGCTTGGGCCCAGGACGCCCTTGAGGCGAAACCGGACCAACCGGGCGACGACGTCGCCAGGGCAAAGGCTCGGTTGCGCGTCGCCAAGCCGCCGATGAAGGAGCCGGATCGGGGATCATCCCGCAGGCAGCCCGCCGTGGCGCGCACGCCGCGGCCGGCGCGCGAAGAGGGTCCGCCGCACGAGAGGCTCGTTTGTCCTCTGGAGAACGCCCCGGCGATGGACGTGGCCAATACGCTCCAGCAGCTTCTGCGCGAAGTGCGCGCGGCGGGGCAACTCCGCGGCGAAGTCGTGATCGTGCCGGACATAATTACCAACAGCCTGGTGATCAGTGCCACGCCCAAGGACCTGGAGGAAGTCAGCCGCCTGGTCAGGCAACTGGATCGGCGGCCGGCGAGTGTGAGAGTCGAGCTGCTGATCGCCGAGGTGCAACAGAGAGGCCAGCCGGGAACCGTTCGCCCAGCGCGATCGTCGGGCGAAGATCCCCGTGGAGCCCTTTGGGAGGGCTGGGAATTCGAGAGGCAGCCGGTCCGGCCCAAGGCTGCTGCGGCCCTCCCTGGGGAGTCTGGCGGGCCGGAACGGTCGAAGTCCGACCAGGGCCTCCGCCAGCGGCTTCGCGCCCTTCAGAGCAGCGGGCAACTGAAGATCCTCAGCCGCCCGCAGATCACCACCCTCGACAATCAACCGGCCATGATCCTGGTGGGCCAAAAGATACCGGTCCTCCGCCCCGCCCGGTCCAAGGAAAGCACGAAGGCCGCGACCTTGGCGTACGAAAACGTGGGGCTGACCGTGGGGATCACGCCCCGGATCAGCCCCCGCGGGAGGGTCACCATGGAAATCGACGTGGAGAAGTCCGAGTTGGGCTCCCCCGCACAGAGCGTTACGGCGGGTGTCTTGGAATCCGGCCGGGTCCTTCGCTTACCCCGGATTGAGACCACCACCCTCCAGACGACCGTCAACGTGGCCGACGGCGAGTCTACGGTTATCGGCGGGCTGACCGTCGAGTCGGGGCCGAGACACTCCAAGCTGCTGATCGTGCTGACGCCGCACATTATTCTGGAGTGAACCGAAGCAACAGGCCCAAGGTTGGCCGATCCTCGGCGTTCTGCCGCACGCGGCGGCGCGGGACGAAACCCTAGCGATCAAAGGAGGGCCGTCGGTGAAACTCGTCGCCTATCCGCTGGCCGCGCTGCTCGGCCTGTTGGGATTTGTGTTCGTGGTGGGAGCCCGGGGACGAGTGATGACGATGGTCGTCGGGGTGGTGCTCTTGGCGGCCGCCGGGGCGCTGGTCTGGCTGGCCATGCAGCGACCCAAACAGATGACCACCACCGTGGTCCAGAAGATTGATGTATCGGGCGACGTCAATCTCCAGGACATGACCTGCCGCTCCTGCGGCGGCAGCCTGGGCAAGGAGTCGATTACGGTCAGGGCCGGGGCCGTATTTGTCAACTGCCAGTACTGCAACGCGGCCTACCAGCTCGAGGAGGAGCCCAAATGGTGACCTCCGGCCGCGCCGGCCCGTCGGGGGGACAGGAAAATGCCCCACCCGGCCGTCGGGAGGACATGGAACTGCCCTCCCCAATGGCCCGGCGGCTCGCCCGACGCCTCCTCGACGCGCTGCGCCGCGATCTGGCCGGGCTGCGGGCCGCGGTGACCTCTCCGCTGGGCGTGCGGCCCGGACTGTTCACCTACTACGTCTATCCGCCGGGTGGGACGCGGCGGATCCATCTGCGGATCGACGCGGACGGCTCCGGGGTGCTGCTGGTCGACGTGGCCGACGCGATCCATCTGAATCCCACCGCCGCGCTCCTGGCCCGCCTGGCACTGGACCGCGCGCCGCCGGACCGGGCCCTGGCCGTGCTGCGCGGCCGCTTCCGCGGCGTGGATTCCGCCCGGCTGGGATGCGAGGCCGAGAAGATCTACGCGCTGGTCAACCACCTCGCGACGACCACCGACCGCTGCCCGACTTGCGGCCTGGACGAACTGGCCCGGACGCCCCTTTTCGCCACCCCCGCCCGCGCGCCGTACAAGGCCGATCTGGCCCTCACCTACCGATGCAACAATGCCTGCGGGCATTGCTACAACCCCCGCGAGCGCGTGGCTATGCCGTGCCTGTCGTCGGCCGGTTGGCGCCGCGTGCTCAAAAAGCTCGCCGGAGTAGGCGTGCCGCACGTGATCTTCACCGGCGGCGAGCCGACCTTGGTCGACGGCCTGCCCGAGCTGATCCGCCACGCCCGGCGGCTGGGCCTGGTCACCGGGGTGAACACCAACGGCCGGCGGCTTTCCGATCGGGCGTTTGCCGAGTCGCTGGCCCGGGCCGGGCTGGATCACGTGCAAGTCACCCTCGAATCCTCTCTGCCGGAGGTCCACAACGCCATGACCGGCGCCGCCTCGTTCGCCCAGACGGTTGGCGGGATCGAGAACTCGCTCGCCGCCGGACTCCACACGATCACCAACACCACGCTCACCCGCCGAAACGTGGATCACGCCGAGCTTATTGTGGACTTCTTGCACAGCCTGGGCCTGCGGACCTTCGCCATGAACGGGATGATCTACTCCGGCAGCGGGCAGACCAGCACCGACGCCGTAGCCGAAGAGGATCTGGCCCCGGTGCTCATAGCCGTGCGGGATCGGGCGGCCGAGCTGGGGATGCGGTTCCTGTGGTACACGCCCACGGCCTACTGCCAGCTCTCACCGGTCGAACTGGAGCTTGGCCCCCGGCGCTGCAACGCGGCCGAGTACTCGATTTGCATCGAGCCGGGCGGCGATGTCCTGCCGTGCCAGTCCTACTACACGCCGGCCGGCAACATCCTCCGCGACCGGTGGGAGACGATCTGGAGCAGCCGGTTGTTCAAGAGTTTCCGCGATCGCGTGGCCGACCCGCGCCGCTGCGGTCTGCCCGAGCGCTGCTGGGAATGTGCGGACCTGCCGCTTTGTGCGGGCGGGTGCCGGATCGAGAGGGAAAACTGCAAATTGCAAATTGAAAATTGAAAATTGTGATTTGAAAACCCCCAGATGAAAAACCCAAACTATGGACTTCAGGCAACTCATCAGACGTTTGATTCCGGGGCCCAAGTTGCCGCTGGAGCGGCTGGGGATTACGCCGGGGTTGTTCCACTACATGCGTGAGGCCGAGGGGACCTTCACCCGGTTCCACCTCCGCGTCGATTCGACCGGCAACGGGCTGCTGCTGGCCAATGCCTCGGCCGCCGCGCGGCTCAGACCCTCCGGGGTGATCATCGCCAAGGGGCTGCTGGAAGGCTGGGAGGAAGCGGACATCGTGGACCGGCTGACGGCCAGCTTTCACGACGCCACACCCTGGCAGGCCGCCGAGGATATTAAGCGAGTCCGCCGTATCATCGCCTCGCTGGACACGCCCGGCGACAACTATCCGATCCTCAACCTGGCCGATCCTTCTTTTTCTCCCCAACTCGCCCCGCTGGACCGGCCGCTCTCGGCCGACGTCCCGCTGGCCCCGCCGCAGCGCCTGGTGCCAATTCTCGACCGCCTCTGGGAGTTGGGCATCCCGCACGTGACCCTGATCGCCGGCGAGCAGCCGGAGGCCGCGGCCCTGGTTCGCGCGGTCGAGCGGGCGGAGGACCTGGGGCTGATCGCGGGGGTCCGCGCCCGGGGAACCGACCTGGCGGAGGGCTCGCTCGTGAAGGACCTGGCCCAGGCCGGCGTGGATCACGTCGACGTGTTGTATCTCTCCGCCCAGCCCGAGGTCCACGACGCCCTGGCCGGAGCCGGCGATCACCAGAAGGCGGTGCGGGCACTGGCCGAGGTCCACCAGAACGAAGTCTGCCCGGTGGCCGAAGTCGCCCTGGTTGAGAGCACCTCGGAGGGGATCGAAGAGACGCTCGAATCGCTGGCCGCCCAGGGGATCACCAACGCCGGTTTCTTCGCCGTCGCCATGGCCGAGGGGAAGTCATCCGGCGGGGCCCTTCCGGCCGACGAGCTGATCCAGGTCGCCCGGCTGGTCGAAGAATCGGCCGAGGAGTCCGACGTCCGCTACCTCTGGTATCCGCCGGTGCGGTTTCACCTGGGGGGCTCCCTGGCCAGAGAGATCCGTCGCGGCCCGCGCTCCAGCGGCGACCATGCCGTCCGCGTCGAACCCGACGGCTCGGTGATCCCCGCCCGAGGACCGTATCGCTCGGCCGGCAACCTGCTGAAAGACCGCTGGGAAAAGATCCATCGTGGCAGGCCCTTCCGCAACTATCGTGCCCGCGTGGAGACCGACACCCATTGCGACGACTGCCCGGGGCTGGCCATCTGCGCCGCCGATTGTCCCCGCAACCCGGCCGGCTGGGCCGACGGACGAGGGGAACGATGAATGCTGAATGCTGAATGAAGCCGCTTGCGGCTTAGTAGAACGAGGGACCGTGCCAATGAACCGCCTCAGAATCCGGCTCCTTGCCGCGGCCGCCGTGGTGGCCGTGGCGGCCACAGCCGCCCGCGCGCAGGACTACCTGTTCAGCGTGCCGGAGTTGCAAATGCAGGTGACCGTCCAGCCGGACGCCTCGGTGCGGATCGTCTACGACATCACCTTCAAGAACAACCTCGGCGCCCATCCGATCGACGTCGTCGACATCGGAACGCCGGACAAAGGCTACGAGCTGAGCCAGATCAAGGCCTCCTGCAACGGCAAGGTCTTGTCCGACATTCGGCACACGACGAATCCGGAGGTCAAACATGGTTTTGAAATCCACATGGGCCCCGCCACAATTCCGCCCGGCCAGGAGGGCAAGTTGCACGTCGAGTTCGATATGCCGGATAGGGTCTACCAGGATGCGACCAACTCCGAGCTGGCCTCGCTGCGGATCACACCCACCTGGTTCGGCGATCGGTACGTCACGGATACCACGCACATCCAGTTGGCGATCCATCTGCCGAAGAGCGTCAAGCCGGACGAAGCCCTACACCAGGGACCGCAGTTTCCCCTGTTCACTGACAAAGTGCTGACCAAGGACGGCACCTCGGTGGTCTGGGACTGGCCGGCAGAGCGCCTGACCGGGCAGCACGAGGTGGCCGTTTCGCTTCCCAAGCGGGACCTCGATCGGGTGGTGGTGAAGACCAAGTTGGACTTGCTGTTGGAATGGTTCGGCAACTCTCCGGTGGCACGGGTCGCATTGGGAGTGATCTTCCTGGGGCTGTTTGGGCTGTTGTTCTTCCGCTTCACCGGCGGGACCGGCGTCTCGGTGTTCGTCGTCCTCTCGGCCGGGGCCGTGGTGCTGTTTGTCCTCAGCCCGGGCTTGCACCTGCTCTCGCTACCGATCGTGGTGGTGCTGATCGGGCTGAACGAATGGTATCTGGCCCGCCGCAAGGCCGACTACATGCCCCCGATTGCACAGGTGGAAGGCGGCGGGATCAAGCGGGGGCTCACCGCCCCGGAGGCCGCGGCCCTGCTGGAGCTGCCCGTCGCGAAGGTCCTTTCGCTGGTGATCTTCGGCATGCTCAAAAAAGGCATTCTCCGCCAGACACAGGCCGATCCCTTGGTGGTGGCAATCCACGAAGACTTCCATATTCCGCCCGGGCAAGTTCTGGCCAGTGAAAAGGAACGGGGCAAATTCTACCGCAAGGCGGGACAACGCCAGGGCATCGTCGTACACAAGTATGAGCATCCGTTTATCTATCTGATCCGAAACAACCCCGGGAAGCCGGTCAAAGACATCAACTTCAGCGCGCCGCTAAAGCAACTCATCCAACTCGCCGCCGCGCGGATGAAAGGATTCGATCTGTCCGATACCCAGGACTACTACCGCGCGATCGTCCGCCGCGCCTGCAAACAAGCCGGCGCCATCGGCGACGTCCCCCAACGCGAAAAGGCCATCGACCGGAACTTCGAATGGATCCTGATGGACGACGACTATCCGACCGTCTTCACCTACGGCCGCCCTTATCGGCCAATCTGGACCCGCGGCACAACCCTGGGGACCCCCGGCGCTCCGCCGACTGCGCCGGGCATGCCGGGCCAGACGAGCTTCGGCGACGTGGCCGCCTCGTTCACCGGCTGGGCCGAGAACACCATGGGCAACATGGCCTCGGCCATCTCGCCCGGCTCGCTGAGCGTGGCCGAATCCGCCGGCGGTGTGCTCGATCTCAGCGGGGCCGACCGGGTGACCGGCGATTTCTTCAAGGCCCTGGGCGAAGCGGCCGAAAGCGGCGGAGGCGGCTTCGGCGGCGGGTGTGCCTGTGCCTGCGCCGGATGTGCCTGCGCCTGCGCCTGTGCCGGGGGCGGACGGTAGTAGACAGTGGTCAGTTGTCAGTGGTCAGTGGTTTGTCCCAGCAAGAATGACTAGTCCGAAGTTCCGGAAGAGAATCGCATCTAAGTAATTGAGAACAAACGACTTAACTGCGATTTGAAATTCCTTGCTCTGACCACTGTTAGAATAGGAAAGATCACAACTGCTTGCGCCATAAGGAGTTACGTCGCCCTACATGACTACGCTTTGCAGGACGAAACGCAGTTAAGTCATTGCACGACATAGAGTTAAGCAGAATTCCCCCTTGGAACTTCGGACTAGTAGCCGGGACGCAACGCGTCGCGGGAGATTCTCGCAGGGGTCTTTCGATGGCATCCTTTTCACTGGTTCATACCGCGACGCGCCGCGTCCCGGCTATCGTCAGCTCATCGTCAGATTAGATGCAACAGACCACCAGCCTCCCTCCGCCGGAACTGCTCCGCCAACAATCCGCCTGGCTCGCCCCCGCCCGGGCCCGGTTGTTGCGCCGGGCCCGGATTGCCGGACGGCGCCGGGTGCTGGACCTGGCCTGCGGCCATGCCGCGGTGACCGGCGAGTTGGTCCGGCGCTCCGGCGGCACGGTGGTTGCCCTGGATCGAGATCTCCGGGCGCTCTCGGCAGCCGACGAGCCCTTTGCCGGGGCCGCACGAATCTGCGCAGATGCGGCCCGGCTGCCGTTTCACGACGGTTCATTCGACCTGGTATTCTGCCAGCTTGCGCTGATGTGGCTCGAGGCGTCGGTGGTCGTCCGGCAGATCCGGCGGGTGCTTCTGCCCGGTGGGCTGCTGGTGGCCATCGAGCCGGACTACGGCGGGATGATCGAATATCCGCCGCAGCTCGCCGCGCGGGACCTGTGGCTGGCCGCACTGGCACGGGCCGGGGCCGATCCGCAGATAGGGCGCAAGTTGCCCGGCCTGGCAGCGGCCGCCGGTTTTCAGGTCCGCGTGGACCTGCTCGAGCGCCTCGACTGCCCGTCGCCGGCCCGGTTTGACCTGCTCCGCGGCCTGCCGCTGAGCGAAGCGGAGAAGGAGACGCTCCGGCGGATCGAGACGGCCGACGCGGCGTGTGCCGACGGCAATCGGGTGGTCCACCTGCCGATGTTCCTCATGACGGCCCAGAAACGATGACCAAACGAGAGAAGTGGGAACAAGTGGCCGGCTGGCTCAGGCGAGCCCGGCGCGGAGTGGCATTCACAGGTGCCGGGATCAGCACCGAGAGCGGGATTCCCGACTTCCGCTCCCCGGGCGGTATCTGGTCGAAATCCCAGCCGGTCTTGTTCGAGGATTTCCTGGCCAGCGCCCGGGCCCGCCACGAGTACTGGCGGCAGAAGTCCCACTCCCACGCCGATTTCGCCGCGGCGGAGCCCAACGACGGTCATCGGGTGCTGGCCGGATGGGAAGCCAGGGGATGGCTCCGGGGGCTGATCACCCAGAACATCGACGGGCTGCACCAGGCGGCCGGCAGCCGCAACGTCCTTCAACTGCACGGCACCGCCCGCGAAATCGCCTGCCTCAGTTGCCACGCACGCTTCGACCCCGACCCGCTGGTGCAACAATTCCTCCAGGCCGACACGGTACCCGAATGCCCCGAATGCGGCGGACTGCTGAAACACGCCACGATCTCGTTCGGCCAGCCGCTGCCGGCAGACGTCTTGCAGGAGGCCATCGATCGCAGCCGGCAGTGCGATCTGTTTCTGGCCGTGGGCTCCTCGTTGGTGGTGGAGCCGGCCGCAAGTTTGCCTCGGCTGGCCCGCAGCTCCGGTGCCCGGTTGGTGATCATCAACCGTGAGCCGACCGAGCAGGACCCTAAGGCCGACGTGGTGTTGCGCGGCGGAATCGGCGAGACCCTATTGGCAATCGACCAGATCGCCGTTTCGGGAGGGTAGGCCGGTGTTGAGGCGGGCTCAAGACAGGAGCAGGCTCACGGGGAGGACTCGACCGGTCGCAGAAACCGGCCGCCGCTTTCGTACCACCCCTGCTTGATGAAGCGGCACCAACTCAGGTCGATCAGAAACTCCATCCACTGGCCGCCGCCGGTCTCCAGCGAGGCGATCATCCGGCGATGCGGAAGCGGCTTGGGATGGTAGAAGCCCAGGCCGCGTTCCGAGAGGTGCTTTCCTACCACCACCACGGTTTCGCCCTGGGGGGTGGCACAGTCTTCGGCGACGGGCGTCAGTTGCACCAGGTAGGGGAAGGGGTAACGATTCTCGCTCCGCCGTTCCGTCAGGTCGTTCTGAGGATACAACGTGTTCAACAGTCCCCAAACTTGGGTCCGGATCTCGTCTTCCGGCGAGCTGCCTGGTTCCGGAAATAGCTCAAGGTGCGGGTCACGGATCATCGTAGTACTCATCGGCACTCCTCCAGCCCTGTTTCTGTCCCGCAACTCAGACGGTTATCCGCTATCTGCACTGCCAGGTGATCCCACCAACCCAGCCTGGGGTGTCTTCCTTGCTGCGCACGCGAGCCACTCGCGCGCTTCGAGTTGTCAGTTCTGAAGGTCGACGGCCGGCTGAGAAATCAAGGAGAAAAACTGAGAAGCGTGCCCCTTTATGGCCGGCCAAACACCAGCCAACACAAGTTTAGGTCACACAGGCGACTTGTCAAATCAAATTGCAGCCTCACCAGTAGCGTAGCGGGGTGGGACTGACGTCCCACCCTGCCCCTGGCCGTGCCCGGTTTCAGTTACGGCCTCCGCGCCGGCCTCCGCGGGTCCCGCCCCACGGGCCGCAGCCCGTGGGCGTTGACGACCATAGCGTTGACGACCATAGCGTTGACGACCATAGCGTTGACGATCAAATCAGTCTGCCGCCCCCTGCCCACTGCCTACTGCCCACTGCCCACTGCCCACTCCCCCCTGCCCACTCCCCCCTGCGTCAGCCGCGTCCGAGACCAACGCCGATAGACGTCCAACGCCGCCCGCTGGAAGTACTCCCGGTCGGGCATCTCGGCGGCGGCCCGGGCCAACACCTCCAACGCCTCTTCAAACCGCCCGCACCGGCAGAGATGCTCCACCCATTGGTGGTGCACGTGCACGTAATTCGGCGCGAACGTTTCGTAGGCCGGTTCGAGGTTGAGCCCTTCTCTGAGCAGATCGACCGCCTCCGCGTAGCGGTCTGAGCTGCCCATGGCAATCGCCCAGTTGTTGATCGTTGCCAGCAGATTTCCCCGCGCGGTGGCGCTCTGGGGATCGAGCCGCAGGGCCTTGGCGTTGGCAATTGCCGCCTGCTCAAATCGCTCCTCCGCCAGCAGGTCCACGCCCCGGTTGTAGTAGATCATCGCGGTCATCTGGGCAGCGGATACTTCTCGGGCTTGGGACCGGTCCGCGGCAGCAGCCAGACCAATCGCCTTCTCGACCAGTTCCGCCTGCTTCCGGGGGTTGCCGATAAGCTGAAACCAGCGGGAACAGGTGGTCTCGACGTCCAACGGGCCATCGGCAAGGGCCAGCCGGCTCATGGCGTGGCCGGGAATCTCCAGCCCGCAAACCGCCAACCCCAGTTCGCCGGCCAGGCAGTTGAACAACACCGAGGCACTCACACAATTGAACCGCCCCTCGTCCAGCGCCGTCCGCAGGTCGGTGCAATCCGTGCGGTATCCGGCCGTTAGCACGCGGCGGTGCATGAACTCGAAGACCACCTGGGCCCGTTGGCGCGGCGGACCCGTGAGCTTCCCCGACCGCCGCAGTTCGTCCAGCAACAAGGCCTGTCGTTTCTCGTAGCGCTGCAACACCTTGCCGTCTTCCACGCCGCTGGCCACCAGCGCGGCCCCCAGCGGCGAGAATTCCTCCAGCCGACCGTCGGCCGCATCGGCAAAGAGTCGCTCTTCCAGCCGACAGAGCTCAAAAAAGGTGTCGGGAACCTCTTTTCCGCACGAGCCGATCGAGCCGGCGGTCTGGCGGTCCTGAAGAAGGTCTCTGACAACTCTTTCCGGAGGACCAGGAGCGGTCGCGTCTACGTTGTCGGGAAGCCCGATCGACAGCGTGAAGGCAGCGTCGGCCGCAGCAGGCCAGACGCCCAGCAGCACGCAGGTCACCAGCAGCCTCGCCGGTCGAACTCGTAGCATCGGCATCCGCACGTTGCGATTGTGTCGGTTATGCCGCCTGCGGCCGGAATTGCGGCGGCGGAATGATGAACAATCGCAACAAATATACGTCGCAAAAAAGCAACGCGCCCCCGAAAAGCTGGAAAAGGAAGCGGATTGTCCGGCTTGGGGGGTCGTTTTACGCGGATGGAAGACTCAGGCGGCACCGCAATCCTACGGCAGCTTGTGGCCCAGCTTGTCGCGTTTGGTGGCGATGTAGCGCTGGTTGTGCTCGTGGATGGGGCCGATGATGGGGACCTGGTCGACCACCTCCAGGTCGAAGCCGCCGTAGATGAAGGCGTCCGTCTTCTTGGGATTGTTCGTCAGCACGCGGACCTTCGAGAGCCCCACGTCTTTGAGTATCTGGATGCCTACTCCGTAGTCGCGGCTGTCGACCTGATGGCCCAGCGCCAGGTTGGCCTCCACCGTATCGAGCCCCTGGTCCTGAAGGCAGTAGGCCTTGATCTTTTCGACCAGCCCGATGCCGCGGCCTTCCTGGGGCAGATACACCAGCACCCCGGCCCCCTCCTGGCCGATCATCTCCAGGGCCATTCGCAGTTGGTCGCCGCAGTCGCAGCGCAGCGAGCCCAGCAGGTCGCCCGTGAAGCAGGCCGAATGCAGCCGCACCAGTGGCTCGGCCACCTTCTCCGGGTGGCCCAACACGATGGCCATCGGCTGCTGCTCTTCGTACGTCACCCCGTAGACGATGAATCGGCCCGGGCCAAAACGCGTGGGAAGATCCGCTTCGGCCAGCCGGTAAACGAGCTTCTCGCTGCGGCGGCGGTAGCGGATCAACTCCTCGATGGTGATGATCTCCAGGTGGAACCGCCCGGCGAGCTGATAGAGCTGCTCGCGGGTTGCCCGGTCGCCCCGCTCGTCGAGGATCTCGCAGAGCACGCCGGCCGGCGTTAATCCCGCCATCCGGGACAGATCGACCGCACATTCGGTATGGCCGGCCCGCCGCAACACGCCGCCCTCCTTGGCCACCAGGGGAAAGAGATGGCCGGGGCGAACGAACTCGGACGGCTTGCTCTGCGGATCCACGATCGCCTGGATCGTGCTGGCTCGCTCCTGCGCCGTGATCCCGGTGCGGCAACTGTGATGGTCGACCGGCACCGTAAAACCGGTCCCCAGCGGTGCGGTGTTCTGATCGACCATCGGCGGCAGATCGAGCCGCTGGCACACCTCGGGCAAGACCGGCATGCAGAACAGGCCCCGCCCGTGGGTGATCATGAAGTTCACGATTTCCGGAGTCACCTTCTCGGCAGCGCAGACGAAATCGCCCTCGTTCTCGCGGTCCTCGGCGTCCATCACGATCACGATCTGCCCCTCGGCGATCGCCCGGACCGCCGCCTCGATGGTCGAAAGTCTGTGCGACACGGGTCTTCTCCGGCAAGCCCACAAACGCAACGCCGCCGTTGGCACGGTTGGCCCCACCGGCGAGGGGGCCCCTTGCGGCTGAATTTGTCAGGCGGGGCCCCGATTGATATTATAAGCCATTGCTATCTTGTAGCCAGACCTGCTCCTGGAGTGAAAAACATGATCGCGCACCGGGTAACAGCAATCCCGGCAGCGGTACTGGCCGGGTGCGTGGCCGTTTCTGCCGCGCCTGCCCTTGCCGCCGAGCCGGCCTACGAGACCATCCGCGACCTGGTCTACGCCTCGCGAAATGACCAGCCGCTGCGGGCCGACGTCTATCGGCCAACCGGCCAGGGCCCCTTTCCCGCCGTGCTCTGCGTCCACGGCGGGGCCTGGATGTTCGGCAGCAAGAGCCACGTCGCCGGCATCGCCCGGCGGCTCGCCGAAGCGGGCTATACGGCCGTGGCCGTCAACTACCGGCTGGCTCCGAAGCACAAATTCCCCGCCCAGCTCGAAGACTGCCGTGCCGCACTCCTCTGGATGCGAAAAGACGCCAAACAGCACAAGATCGACCCCAACCGGCTCGCCGCCTGGGGCTACTCGGCCGGCGGCCACCTGGTAGCCCTGCTGGGCGCCAGCGGCACGGGGCTCAAGGCGGTCGTTGCCGGCGGGGCCCCCTGCGACTTCCGCCAGACGCCCCCGGACAGCCCAAAATTCGCCTTTTGGCTGGGCGGGACCCGAGGCCGCCTCCCCAAGGTGTACCGGTCGGCCTCCCCCGCCAATTTCGTCTCGCCCGACGACCCGCCGATGTTCTTCTACCACGGGCAGCGCGACAGCGCGGTCCGACTTGACCAGCCGACCGCGATGGTCGCCAAGTTGAAACGGTCGGGTGTTACCGCCAAGATGTATGTGATTCCCGATTCGGGCCACCTCGGAGCCTTCTTCAATCGCAAGGCGCTGGCCGAGGGAATCAAGTTCTTGGACAAACATCTCGTAGTCTCGCGTCCGGACTGAATCAGTTGGGGGCCCCCCGGGCAGTGGAGATACGCCAAGCCACGCGGGACGCGACAGCGGGGCGCGCCACGCCCTCGTCCTCCTCGCGGGGAGAACTGGCTGAGACGTCCGGATGCTGCGATCAGGCCGCCTGCGGCGGCACACTGTAAACTCGGGAAGTCTGCGCAGCTTACGCTGTCTGGCTGAACCCCCGCAATTCTGACGATTTTCTCGATTCTCCCGGTTTTGCGGCCGATAACGGATGCTAGGTAGTTCTGGCGGCCGTCGATCTCGGCCAGGCACCCGTGGATGACTGTCCTCGGCAGCGTTCCCGGTATGCTTCTCCGATTCGCAGATAGGGAAATCATCATGACGAAACGAATCATCCTTCTGGGCTTGGTGTCCGGCTTGTTGGTCAGCAGCACCGGCTGCGGGCTCTTCCGCTGTCTGCTTTGCCCCGGCTCGATGTGCGACCCGCAGCATTGCGCCCCGATGCCCGGACCCGCGTGCGGCCCGGCCTCCGTTGCGGCCTGCCAACCCGCATGTGGTCCGCCGTCTCCTCCGCCCTGCCAACCGGCCTGCGGTCCCGTGCTTGCCCCGGCATGCGGCCCCGTGTCTGCCCCGACCTGCAATCAGCCCTATGGTTCCCCCCAAGCGCCCTGCGGTCCCTTGACCTGGATTTTTCGTCTGTTCGGGGCGGGTTCTTGGTACGGTGGCGGCTGTGGGGAGATGTACTACGGCGACTGGTGCAGCGCCCCGCCCGACTGCTGCGACCCGTGTGATCAGCGGGGCAACTACACCGGCGGCGGTGCCAGCGGATACTACGGCGGTTACACACCCGGCACGGCTCCCCAGCGGATTCGCGTCGATCCGGCGCCCGAAGTGATACAGCCGCCGGAGGGTATTCGGCAGTAGCGCGTCGAGAGCGGAGTTCCAGCGACGGGCACCGCAGCCAACGGGTGCCATGGGCGGCTTGCCCGCCCTTGTGGAACCATCGGTGCGGACTGCCCTGCTCCGCAGCCGACCTCAGAAGAAATCCGCCCCCAGCCCGTCGAGGTGTGGCAGGTCCTGGTCGATCATCTGCCGGTCGCTGGCGTACCATCGCGCACTGGACCATCGCCAATCGGTTGCCTGCTCCACCAGTCCCCGCGTCACGGGATTGTTGTGGATGTAGTCGATCGAACCCAAGGCCGCCTCCTGGCTGCTGAGGTTGCGGTCATATCCCGGTCCTTTCTGCCAGTACCGGAAAACGCGGCCCCGACGCCGATCCTCGATGGTGAGCCTTTCCAGCAACGGGCTGTGCCCGGCGGCAAGGAGCTGCTTGATGCGATACGAATAGGGGCGTTTGACGGCCCCGAGCAACCGTTGAATGTCCGCCGGCTTGGCCACGCCCGTGCGTGGGTACGTGAGCAGGTGAACGTGTTCCGGCATGAACACGAAGGCGACCAGAGCGAAGTCCGCAGCGGCCAGGGCACGATCGGTCGCCTCCGCCAACAGCCGCCGCCAGGGGTCGTTGGTCAACAGCGGCAGGCGCCCGCGGCAGGAGAACGTCAATTCGTGCAGGTCGCCGGGCTCGTGGTAGTGCTTGATCCTCCGTCGATGCTCGTCAGGCGCACTCATCCCCATACTCCACTCACCCCAGGCAAGGGCGGAGAAGCCGCCCATGGCACCCGGCGCGTCTCCTAACGGCCCTTGAGTGGTGCCCGACGTCTGAGGACAGCAGAAAGTCCTTTGGCGACGTCAAGGCACGTGTACACGCACTCACGCGTGAAGGCTTTGACCTGTGCGTATTCCCAGAACTCATCCTTGGCTTTCCGGCGGTCGAGCAGTGTCCCGTCCACGAAACAGCTTTTCCTGATGAGCTGGCGCTCGCGCGGGTCGGGGTACATCTCAGCCAGCTCATCGTCAAACCGGCCAATCTCGTCGGGACGAAATAAGGGGACCATGTAGCTAAGACCGTCCCGGTCGGTTGGTGGGCGCAGGAGCATCTTGGGCTCAAGCCGGTGGATCTTGAAGTGCCGGTACGCTGACGCACGATCAAACGCCTCGGCCTTCAGCCTCTCCAGTTGGGTGAGAAACGCCCGCTGGTTTTTGATCCGTAAGCCGAATCGAGGCGGGTACTGCAACCTCTTCAGAATCTGGGAGAAGCCAAGGACTTCCTCCCTTCGGTTCGGATTGAAGGCACAATAGTATGCCCACGCGAGAAGGGCCGCCTTGTCGCGGAATGAGCTGATTCGCGTAATGCAGTTGTCAGCATAGTAACGGAGCTGAAAGAGCCGAAGTCCCTCTTCCGTTGAGTCATCTTCTGCGTGGGCCTGCATCCAACAGTAACTGTAAACAATCTCGTGAGCGAGCGCGAAGCAATCGAACGCCCATACGACCGCGTTGAACCTCGTGTCGAACGGAATCACATCGAAGGCACCCTCCAGCCGGTGCTCCTCCCTCAGCATCTCAATCAATCGCGATTCGCGGCAGACTGTCTCATGGGCTTCCTCGTAGCGCCGGTAGACCTCTTCGTAACGGCCATAAGGATCCATTGTCTCGGGCCTCCAGCGAACGCACTATGCCGAGTGTTGGCCAAAAATGGGTGCCATGGGCGGCTTGTCCGCCCTTGCGGGGCTGTTGCTGCGGATTGCCCTTGCGCCGGGTAGCCGCGCCACGCCCTATTCTATCGCCGCGCAGGTCAGCTTCAATCCGGGCGGCTGGAGCGGCTGATGACTTGAACGACCCGGATGGCCGAGGGTAGACTGGTGGTGTACGTTGGGGGCACCGACCACGGATCTTCTGCTTGGGCACGCGAGTAGCAGCCATGGCGATTACCGGCATCCATGCAATGCTCGAAATGCTCGCCGGCTGTGGCGTGCGTTATCTTTTCGGCAACCCGGGCACCACCGAGCTGCCGCTGAGCGACGCGATGGTCCACCAGCGGCGCATCCAGTACATCCTGGCGTTGCAGGAAGTGCCCGCCCTGGCCATCGCCGAAGGCTACGCGATGGCCTCGCGTTCGCCCGGGGTGGTCAACGTACACGTCTGCTGCGGCCTGGGAAACGCCATGGGCATGCTCTACAACGCCTATCGCTCGGGCACGCCCCTGGTGGTCACCGCCGGACAGCAGGACCAGCGGATGGCCTTCGAGGAGCCGATCCTCTGGGGCCAGATGGTCGAGGTGGCCCGGCCGTGGACCAAGTGGGCGGCCGAGGTGCGGCGGGTAGAGGACCTCCCGGCGGCGATCCGCCGGGCGGTCCAGACGGCGATGATGCCGCCCACCGGACCGGTCTTCCTCTCGCTCCCGCTGGACGTGCAGATGGGGCAGGCCGAGCTGGATCTGACACCTCCGCAGTTGCCCGACCGGCACGTCCGCCCGCCCCTGGAAGCCCTCCGCAAGGCGGCCGCCGTACTGGCCGAGGCGAGCAGCCCGGGCATCCTGGTCGGCAGCCGGATCTGTGAAGCCGACGCCGTCGAGCCGTTGGTCGCGGTGGCCGAGCGGCTCGGCGCGCCGGTGATCCACGAGGCCACCACCTCGCACGGGCGGTGCAGCTTCCCCTCCGATCATCCGCTGGCCGCCGGCACCTTGCCCTTCTGGTCGCCGCAGGTCCGCCGGCGATTGGCCGAGTTCGACGTGCTGCTGGTGGCCGGCATGAAGCTCTTGCAGCAATACATCTACCACGAGCCCTCCCGGGCCGTGCCCGAACACGTTCGCCTGGTGCAGCTCGACGACGACCCGTGGGAGTTGAACAAGAACTACCCGGTCGAGGTGGGCGTGGTGGGGCACCCGCGGCCGTCGCTCTCCGAGTTGGCCTCGTTGCTCGATGCGGTAATGGGCCCCGAGCAGGTCGAAGCGGCCAAGGCCCGGGCGGCCTTGCACGGCCGGAAGCGCGCCGGCCAACGTGAGGCGTTGCGGCGCCATGCCCAAGGCCAGCTTAAGCTGCGGCCGTTGGCGCCGCTGTGCTTGATGGAAAGCCTCGCGCAGATCCTCCCCCGTGACGTGGCCGTGATCGAAGAGGCGCCCACCACGACGATGGGCGGGTACTTCGAGCGTGTCGGTGCGCTGAAAAACACCAGCGGCTACTTTGCCCAGCGAGGTTGGGCCCTGGGTTGGGGGCTGAACTGCGCGATCGGCGTGCAGTTGGCCTGGCCCCAGCGGCCCGTGCTGGCGCTGATCGGCGACGGCTCGGCGATGTACGGCATCCAGGGGCTGTGGACGGCCGCCCATTACCGCCTGCCGGTGACCTTCGTGATCTGCAACAACAACCAGTACAAGATCCTCAAGGACTGTGCGAAGGTGCTAACCCGGATTATTCATAAACCGAGGATTGCTGGGGCATGAGCAGCGGGGAAT
>CAZUAM010000038.1:0-20204 GCA_964618095.1 uncultured Planctomycetaceae bacterium
GAAGTCCAGTGCCCGGAACTCGTGCTTGCGTTTTTCGTACTCGTCGGCGACCTCGGCGGCCACGGCGAGCAACCGTAGGGCAGTTTCGGCAGCAGGACGGGCTTCTCGGGCGTCGAATTCCAGGTACGGCTCCCGTTTCTTGATCAGGTCGCGAAGCTCTTCGGCGGACTTGCGGAACCGGTTGTAGACCTCTTCGCTATGCCAGTCTTTCTTCCCGCCTCCGCCCTGCACTTTGGCATTCTCCTTAATTGCTTCCAGATCATCTTTCGGGTTCGTGCTCTCGCGCAAGGCGGGAATCCCTTCCAGGAGGAACTTGAACCGCTGCTGCATCTTGGCGTTGCCAGAAGGTTGACCTCGAGCGAGCTTGAGGATGTCGGTTGCCGCAGGCGAGTCGGCAATCTGCTTTGGAATGCGAGGTAACGTGACAGTCTGCCAATAGTCCCGCCAGCGCGCCACCAGCCCGTCGGCCGTTTCGGTGCGCCACTGGGCCCTGTCGATCTCCTGCCGCCGGCGGAGCAGCGTGCCGACCATCTCGTAGAGCTGCCCCAGACCGAACTGGACCACCAACTCAATCACCGCGTCGTTGGGCTCGGCCAGCCGCTCGCGAAGCCGCTCGTCGAGCGCCTCGTAGAGCAGCGTGTCGGCCTGGGCCTGGTCCAGGACGCGGAACTGCGGATCCAGCCCGGCTTCTACCGCGTGGGCCCGAAGCAGCGTGCCGCAGAAGGAATGGATCGTGCTGATCCGGGCGGAGTCCAACTCGCGGGTCAGCTCCAGCCAGTAGCCGGCCTGCTGCTCGGGGGCATCGATGAGCTGTCTGCGGCAGGCTTCGCGAATCCTCTGGCGCATCTCCCGGGCGGCCCGCTCGGTAAAGGTGATCGCCACCAGTTGGCCCAGGTTGGGGCCTGCCGCCGCTGCCCGGCCTGACGGCTGAAGTTCTGCCAGGAACCGCTCGGTCAGGACGAACGTCTTGCCGCAGCCGGCGCCCGCCGAAAGCGCCACGGAGACACCCCGCGCGGCAACGGCCCGACGTTGCTGTTCGGTCCATCCCTGGCGGGTCAAACGTTCTGGGTGTCGGGATGCCATGTTTTTTCCAAGGAACGGACCTGGTTGATGCGGCAGATGGTGCCGTAGGGGCAACGGCCGGTGCACTGCTGGTCGGTGGAGCAGACGGGAAACTGCCCGGTGCGGATGCGTCTGACCAGGTTCGCGACCGTATCGCGCAGTCCCCGCCGGAGATCCTCCCACTTGGCGTCCGGCACCAACCCGCTCTTGCCAGGTTTGTACATCTTCAGTGCTTGTCGGGGTCTGAACCCCTTGTCCTTCAGATACCAGTATCCGGCCCGCCAAGGGACCGAGTCGCGGTCGCCCAGCAGGAGTTCGGCGACGGCGAGGGCGTAAAGGGGAAGTTGGAGGGTCGTTCCCCGGGCGATCGTTTCGTGGTTGAACTTGACCGCCGCCCCCGTCTTGTAATCCAGCACGTTGAAAACGGTCTTTCCGGCCACCCGGCCGGTGTCCACCCGGTCGATCCGCCCGGAGATGCGGATGGTTTCGTCGGGGACCGAGAATTCCAGCGGCTGGTCGGTCGAGAGGGGATCATCGCCGCCGGTTTTTCGTCCGAAGGAGACCTCGAAGAACTCCGGCACCAGCGGGCTCTGGCAGTCTTTCCACAACTCATCGTAGCTCTCGTGCTGGCCGCGATAATCGGCGGCCCATTGGTCCACCAGTCGGCGATCGACCTCGCGCAAGGCATCCTGGACCGGGTTGCCGGCTTCTCCGCCCGGCAATTGCCCCCGTGTCTCGCTCAGCAAGCGGTCGTAGTCGGCCTGGTCTAACTCGGCCGGCGAGGCGGCATGGCCGAGGAACTCGTTGACCCGCCGGTGAAACCTCGCCAGCAGATCGTGTGCCAGCCGGCCACGCTCCAGATAATCCACCGCCAGGGCCAGCTCCTCGACCGGATCCAGCTTCAATACACGTTCCAAGAGGAACCGGAACGGGCAGGAGGCGTATCGTTCCAGCTCCGTGGCGCTGAAGGTCTGCTGGGGGGGAAAGCGGGCTGAGAGTTCCTGGCGGGCCGCGTCGCCGAGAAGCATGCCCTCGGCCGGACCGAAACCGCAGCGGTCCTGGCGGAGAAGAGCCAACTGCACGCCGGCCAGGACGTTCTCCGCCACGGCCGGCTGATGTCGCACCAGGCCGGCCAACAGGGACACGTCGCCCTCTACTGCGGTGGCGAGCGCCTTGACGCGAAACTCGGCCGCCGAGAGGGGTTCGTCGGTGGCGGGGACGGGGCTCAAATCGGCCGACTCGGTCCGCTGAATCCGCCCGCCGCACGCCTGCTCCACTTCATTGAGATACGGACTCGCCGAGAGCGGCTGGGCCGATGCGTCCAGGGCCGGATAGCTCAGGTAAAGCCGCCGCCTTGCCCGGGTCATCGTCTCGTAGAACAGCAGCAACTCCTCCCGGTTCCGCTCGGTGCGGGCCACCAGTGGGAGGCCCTCGTCGATCAGCCGCTGGTATTCGGCCTCGCTGTAGAGGCGGTCCACGCGTTGCTGGGGCGGAAATGCCTTCTCCGACAGGCCGGCAAGGAAGAGATAGGGAATCCGCAGCGCCCGGGCGCTGACGGCCGAGAGGATCCGCACCCGGCCCGACTCGTCTTCGCCCTGCCCCACCCGCTCGCTGGCCAGAGTATCCAACAGCGCCTCGAGCGCCTGCCCACGGTCCCACTGGACGGGCTGCTGTCCCAGCCAGCGGGCGAAGGTGTCGCCAGCGACGAGGACCTTCTGGAGCTGGTCCCAGGCCAGTTGATCGGGCAAGTGGGAGAGGAAGGCTCCCGCCGAGCCATGCGGTAGCGTGCCGCAAGTGTCTTTCACAGTAAGGGTTTGGCCCTTTTCCTGGTCGGCAGGGGCTTGGTCCCCGCAAAGCCCGATCGCCCGCAACAACCCGGTCCGCCGAGCCAATCGCCTCCAGGCCACGGCCCAGCCGGCCGGCCCGGCCTGCTGGGGTAGCTCGTCGAAGGCGGCGGCCAGGCGGCGGAGCAGGGCCAGGCTCAGGGGCGACTCCTCATCGAGCCGCGACCGTCGGTCGCGCCCCGCCGGCGCGACCGACGGTCGCGGCTTTCCGGAAACAGACGCGATGGACCGGAGTTGCTCAAGCAATCTCTCTCGGCCGCGTGGAATCTGAAGCCGGCGGATCGTCTGCTCGGCGGCCACCGCCGTCTTGCCTTCCTGCCACTCGGGCCAGTCGGGCTGGAAGTAGTTGCTACAGAGCACAGCCAGCAATTGAGCAAACGGCCACTCCTCCAGGTCCAGTCGCAACAGCGCCACCAGCGCGGCCACCGCCGGCGAGCGATCCAGCGGATGACCCAGTTCCAGGGCGAAGGGGATGCCCAAGGCGCCGAACACTTCGCCGACCAGGAAACCTGCATCCTGGGGCGAACGGAACACTACGGCGATCTCTTCGGGCCTTACGGGCCGTTTGCCAAGCTGCCCGTCGCCTTCGGTCAACAGCCGCTTGATCCGCGAGCCGATCAGCTCGATCTCGCCCAACTGCTGCGCGGCGGCCAGGATCTCCAGGCCGGCCGTATCCTGGGCGGGCCGGGCCTGGCGCGGGTCGGCAAACAGCGTCTTTTCCAGATGCGCCATGGCCGGCCAGGGGGGAGGTTGTGGCCGCGGCAGTTCCTCGAGCACCAGGTGGGGATGCCGCCGCCGGAGTTCGGCCAGCGTCTTCAGCGGCTTGGCAAACAGCTCCCTTCGCCGCGGCTCGGCTTCCAAGGGAAGCGTGATCAACAGCTCCTCGACCCACCCGGCAAGAATCTCGAGAATCTCGTGCTGCGTTCGCGTGAAGTCGGTAAATCCGTCGGCCACCACCAGCCGCACGGCCTCGAACGGCCGCCGCTGTCCTTGGTGCAAGCGGTCCCTGGCCGCCCAGAAACGCCCCTCGGCATCGTACAGTTGATGTTGCCTCAGGCAGCGTTGGTACTGATCGTAGATTTCGAGCAGTTCCACGTCTTTTTCCGTGATGCCCCTTGCGCGGCAGGCTTGGTGGAAATGCTCGGGCCAGATTTCCAAGCGCTTTAGCTCGCCGATCAGCTCGCATACCAGGTCGACCAGCCCGCTGGTCTCGGCGATGGGACTGAAGTGTTTCAAGCGACCTTGCGAGCGTTGCTGCCGGATCAACTGGCGGATCAACTGCCGCTTCATCAGTGGGCTGATGGGGCGGACCGCCGCCGGTGCGACTTGAAGCACCGCTTCGGCAAACCGATCAAACGTCATCACGCCGGGGCTGAAACAGCCGTCGCACGCCCCGCCCAGCAACCGGCACCGCAACTCGGCCGCCGCCCGCCAGGTGGGGGCCAACCAGATGGCCGCGCCCGGCCTGTTCGCAGCCAACACGCTGCGATAGCAGCCCAGTAGTCGGTCGGTCTTTCCGCTGCCAGGTGGAGCGGCAAGGACGGTAAACTTCGTAGCCATTTGGTGTACTGCGGCTTATGGGAAAGAGGCGGGCATGAGGGGTTAACGACGCGAAAAACGCATTCCCCGCGTGCTACGGGCGGCTTGTCTGCCGCCGCCATCGAAGGGCAGCCAAGCCCCCGGCACCCGTCAACTCCAGTCCCCCGGAGCACTGCTTCTCCGCGTCGCATTTTGACCGACCGGCAGGTTTTGTCAAGAAACGATCCCTGGGGAGGAGAGGCCCCCCGAAGACCGGGGCCAGGCGCGGTCTCACGAGACTATCCCGGATTATTCATAGGCGTGCCACGGCCGTGTCGGCCGTGCTGTCCTGGGTAAACCGGCAAATCTGGAGCACGGCTGACACAGCCGTGGCACGCGAATACCTACCCGACGATGGCCCTATGAGTAATCCGGTCTATCGGACGATCGGCAAAGACCGCGTTGCGTACCCCCCTTAATGGGGAAACAAAAAGGCGGCAATACTGTTTGACAGCCATGCGGGGCATCTGCTAAAATGCGTTTGCCGTCGGGAAGTGTAGGACCCGACGGTCGTCGGACGGAGCGGAGGTGGTGGTATGCACCGCCGCTGGTGACTCATTTCCAATCGTTCCGTAGTATGGCGATGGTTGCGGCGTTGTTGGCCGCGAAGGTTTTTTAATTCCTTATTCTGTTGAAGGAGGTGGTCCCATGATCACTGTATCTCGGAGACGAGGGTTTACCCTCATCGAACTGCTGGTGGTGATTGCCATCATCGGCATCTTGATCGCCTTGTTGTTACCGGCGATCCAAGCCGCTCGGGAGGCGGCACGCCGGGCCCGCTGCATCAACAATTTGAAGCAGATCGGCCTGGGCCTGCACAACCACCACGATTCCAGCAAGAAGTTCCCGACCTCGTGCTCGCTCACGGGTGCGGGGGCCCAGAACGGCTGGAGTTGGCTGACCTACATCCTGCCGTTCATCGAGCAACAGACCCTTTACGACGAACTCAAAGTCAAGAAGTTTCCTACCCCATCCGTCACCCCCAAGAACCTGCAAACCAATCCCCCGTACCTCGCCTTCATCACGGAGATCAGCGCGTTCGAGTGTCCCAGTTACTCCGGCCAGCATTTCTCGTCGCCGGAGGACAGCCCACCAAGCGGGGCGCTCACCCAGTACAAGGCCATGGGCGCGACGCACGGCGGCAGCTTGGCCCAAGCGCTGGGTGGTCCTGGTGCAGTTCCTTCGACGGCTCTTCTGTATCAGCCCCAGGGGGGGAATCACCCGGACGGCGCACTGTACCCCGGAGTAGAGCCCAGGATCTCTTCACTGTCCGATGGGACCCACTGCACGGTGATGGCCTGCGAAACGGTCGAGCAGGATAAGGCCATCTGGTGCCTGGGATCGACCGCGACCTTGGTCGGTCTGCCGGACGCGTCCAGGGGGGGGCCCGCTAGTTATACACCGGCGACGGCGTTCGGTAACTTTTACGCGCCGGTCGGCTATAACGGAAAGTATGATGCGACCAGCGGGACCTCGCAGTTGCTGACCTACCTGAGTGTGGACTACGACGAGGATGGCCCCTACATAAGCGGTGATTACCAGTACGGCCCCGGCAGCGAGCATCCGAAAATCGTCAACCACCTGTTCGGCGACGGGACCGTGCACAGCACCAACAAGGAGATCGACGCCTCCCTGTACTTTTTCGTGATCACCCGATCCAACGGAGATCCCGGGAGCGAGTACCACACCGTCGAATAAGGCCAGGGGGGCTCCGCGGCACGCCGTCTGCGGTCCGGACCGCTTGGCTGGCCCCAGAGAATTGCCACCCGACTGCTGCTCCCCCATGCGGGGAGCAGCAGTTTTTCTTTCTTGGGTCCTGGCCGGACCTCCGGGAGCGGCAGACGATCCTCGCTCTCGTCTTCCGCCTGAAGAACGAAGATTTTCCGGCCCCCCACCCAATCCGGCCTTGCATTCTTGGGCCCACCGTTCTACAAAAAGCGGAGCAGGCCGAAGTGGCGGAATTGGCAGACGCGCTAGGTTCAGGACCTAGTCTCCTTCGGGAGGTGGAGGTTCAAATCCTCTCTTCGGCACTTACGTAAGTGGTTTCACCACTAGGGCTTAGGGAAGTGCTTCCTTAAGCCCTTTTTTATTGCGCAGGCCCCTTCACCGGGGCGACAGGGGCAAATCCGGGGCACGATTGGGTTTGCGTTGGCTTTGTGTTGCTCGACTATCTTGCCCTCCGTTCGGGAGGTTAAGGTGGAATTTGACAGCCCACGGAGTCGCCCATGGCATGGCTTGAACGCGAACCATCCGGACAATTTCATATACGCTTCCGCATTGGCAGCCGCAAGTTCAGACGGTCGCTCAAGACAAAAAACGAGTCGGAAGCGGAAACCCGCCGAGTCCGCCTGGAAGAGACAATCCGACTGGTTGAGTCAGGCCGGTTAACCGTCCCGGCGGATGTCGATCTCCCCACGTACCTCCTCTCCGACGGCCAGCTCGAAAAGCCGATGGTGGTCCAGAACACGGCCAGTCTTGGAGACCTGTTTGACGAGTACACCAAGAGCCTTCCGGAAGGCTCCATGGAAGCCAACTCGCTCTATACCGCCAAAATCCACATGAAGCATCTTCGTCGGATTCTCCGGGCAGGATTCGTTGCGAAGGACCTGTCGCTGTCAGACCTGCAGGGGTACGTCGGGAAGCGATCCAAGGAGAAGGGCATTCGAGGAAGACGGGTCAGCCCGACTACGATCAAAAAAGAGTTGACGACGTTCAGTTCCGTCTGGTTCTGGGCTCGCCTCCATGGCCATGTGGATGGCCCTTTCCCCAATACCGGCTTGCGATATGCGAAGACGACCGAGAAGCCTCCATTCCAAACGTGGAAGGCTATCGAAAACCAGATTGCCCGTGGTGGCCTGTCCGACGAGGAGCAGAGAGACCTCTGGGATTGTCTCTTTCTGTCCACGGAGGAAATCGTGGATCTTCTGGCCCATGTCGCTGCCAGCAATCAATTGCCGTCGCTCCATCCGATGTGCTGCATGGCGGCGTTCACTGGAGCACGTCGAAGCGAGATACTTCGGTCGCACATCTCGGATTTTGATTTCACCGGCGGCACCGTCGTCATTCGGGAGAAGAAAAGATCACGCAATAAACGGACGATACGCGTTCTACCTCTTGCTCCGAATCTCCGAGAGGTCATGACCCAGTGGTTTGGAACTCGAACCACGGCAAAGTTCACATTCTCCGATAACGGTCAGGCCGTAACCGTCGACGAGTCGAATCACCACCTTCGTCAGTCTCTATCCGGTAGTCGCTGGGAGAAGATACGCGGTTGGCACCTCTTTCGTCACAGTTTCATCAGCAACTGTGCCGCACGCGGCATCGACCAACGGATCATCGATACCTGGTCAGGCCACCAAACTGACGAAATGCGTAAACGGTATACGCACCTCTTTCCTGACACTCAGCAGGATGCCATTCGCCTGGTGTTCAACCAATCGGCCCAAGCAATTCCATCAGCCGAGCCGCGATAGCTCTAGTGTTCGATCGGACGACATCGCGATGCCCGGCCTCGGCTAGACGAGACTTTCACGGGACTGTTGACGTCCGTCTGGTCTCGATTTCTGCCACTGCTGGTGCTTCTCAACAGCAGCAGCGTTCTTCCGCACTTGGATTGCATTGCACTTGCAATGAGCGGTCCGCAAAGGGGATAGCAATGCATAAACGGTATTGGCGATGCTGGAGACAACAGGATCTCATGGAGACCTGCTCCTGAATAAGTTCTCCCACGTGATGAAGCTCCGCCATGGCCTGTACCGTTCGCACAACTCGGATTCGCCTCGGCCGACTCAATCGATGTCCAAACTGTGAGTACACTGGGCAGGGCGGCCCAGATAAACATGCTATCCTCATCTGGCCTCACCGATGTGACGTCCAACTTGGGAAGCTGGAGCCCTCATGCAAAACCCTTCAAAAACAGCTACTTGCGAGTCACCATAGTTATAAAAAAAGCCCTCAAGCGCAAGAGATACCTGCCACGAAACCTGCCGGGCGTTCCATCGCTGGCAGCGAAAGAATTCAAATCCGTGAACTCCGGCTCCGGAGGCTACCGCATCACGCCGAAAACCCTGCAAAACAGCACGTTACAGGCCTGGTTACCAAGTATTGGTACAGATTCCAAGGGTTTACGACGGGTTTACTACAGGCCGGGATTCCGGTGGCCTCTCTGGCGGTCAACTCTGACCGCAGTCTAGTCCGGCTTTGTCGCCCCTTAATCTGCGTTGCGACAAGTCCCGCTCCAAGCCCCCTACCCCTTCCTTCCCGCTGGCTGGCCACTCATCGCGGCATCGCCAACCTCTCACCTCCGACGCCGCAAGGAGGTGAGTCATGAGTAACAACCCTCGCGAGCTCGTTCTGCTCTCACGTGCCCGACAAACACTTGCCGAGGCTCGCACCATCGACGACGTCAAGGACATCCGCAACAAGGCCCAACTCGCAAAGTGCTATGCCAAGAAAAAGGGGCTCGCTCAAGGAATCATTGTAGATGCTTCAGCCATCAAGGTCGAGGCTGAGCGAAAACTTGGCCTGTTGCTTCTCAAAGTGACGCTGGCCAACTCTTCGCCCGGGAATCAATACACGGGCAAGGTGGACCGGTCGCACAATGGCACCGGTCCAATCCGACTCTGTGACCTGGGAATCACGAAAACCGAATCCTCAAGAGCCAAGAGAATAGCCAAGCTGCCCCAACGGGAATTCGACCGCCACGTCAGAGAAGAAATCGAAGCAGGTCGAGAACCGACGACAGCCGGTCTACTCAGACTGGTAAAACTGCAAGAGGTCGCCGAATCTCTTAACGGCAATTCGGTTGCTTCATCCGGAGTTGTTAAGAGCTTGGCCCAACTTGTGAAGGAAGGCAAGAGATTCTCGACTATCTATGCTGACCCGCCGTGGGACTACTCGAACCAGTCTTCGCGGGCGTCGACCAGCAACCACTATATCACGATGTCGCTCGACGAGATTCGTGCCGAACCGGTTGCCGAACTTGCTGCCGACAAATCCCACCTCCATCTCTGGACCACCAACTCCTTCCTTCCCGACGCCTTGTCGGTCATCGAGGCCTGGGGATTCACCTATAAATCTCTGTTTGTCTGGGTGAAACCCTCACTGGGAATAGGTAACTATTGGCGCTGCGCCAATGAGCTGCTTCTGTTGGGCACCAGAGGGTCTCTACCGTTCCGAGACAAGTCACAGCGAAGTTGGATCGAACATGAACGGACAGGCCATAGTCGCAAGCCAGAAGTCGTCCGAAAGCTTATCGAGAAAGTCAGCCCCTGCCCTTATTTGGAGTTGTACGGTCGCGACCTACCGCCCAACCGCCAATGGACGGTCTACGGCAACCAAATCAAACAACAAATCCGACCATGAACCTTCGTATCATCAAAAACCAAATATGTGATACCCAGGCACGAGGGCCACCAAGGCGTTCCGATAAATGTCTCGCCAGCCGTCGGCTGCAATGAGACAGAATCAACAACGTCAAGACTCAGTAAGTTGTACTCTGTTTCAATTCGCTAGGAGAATCACAAATGAAAATGGGATTCGTTACGCAAATCAAACCGGGGACCTACCACGGTACTTTTGCCGCCGTCACCCGCTCGTTGCACCAGGATTACGGCGAAGGTGCCCGGTGGGACTTCCGTATAGACCAAGGAGAGTCCGGTGGGGCAATCGTTAGCCGGACGACCAAGGATGTAGCCTCAAAGAAAAACACCTGTGGACAATTCTGGAAAATGGTTTCCGGCCTTTCGTTTGAGGCTGCCATCAAGCACGACACCGATGAATGGCTCGGCGTACCTGGGGCCATTGTCGTAGAGAAGGCACCGTCCGGAGACAGTGTCCGTGTTGTCAAATTCACCCGAGACGACGCGAAATAGACCGAGCTGGACGCTCGGTTCTTCATGCGGACCCCGCAGCCAGCCAGGCTGGCGACCATGACGGTCGCCGGCCTGCTCCGCGATATTGTGGAACAGCGGAAACCGACCAACACGCGGCCGTCGTGAGTATCTGCAAGTATCTCCTCTCCAAGAAGCAACACACCCACCATCACCAACTCAAACAGCGGCAACACTCTGGCAAGACATGAATATGACCCGGGACAATCGGAGGTCGTGAACCATGACTGATCGATGCAAATGCTCGAACAGCAGCACACACGGGGACCCGTGTTGCCAAGACCAGCCTTGTGATCCCGGTCAGTCGTGGTCTTCCGAGGCAGAGTCTCTTCTGCAACAGCTCGACCGCATCGGAGCACAGGCCCCCCCCAAGGTATCCATCGTCCCAGTTCATATCGCTATCGCGTTCGCGTGTGGTTCCCTTTCCGCGTTCTGGTTCGACACTAACGTAGCGTACGCCAACCTCGCATGGCTCATCCTCTGCGTGTGCTGGCAGTTGAGAGGTATTTCACGCGAGCAACTCAATATGAGGGAGTATTTCGACGAGCGGCTCACTCGGATCCAAGGTGACCTCGCAAGACTCATAAAGCAGCACCGAGCCGAATGTCGCCAACCCGCGGATAGAAATCACGACGATGGCCGGAGCATCGAAGGGCCGCCACCTATTTGTCGCTGGTGTCCAGACCAGCGTCGCCTTGCGGAGGTGCCGAAGACACCAGAGCAGAATGACAACACGGAGACACCGGCCCGCCCGCTGTGTTTTCCGCCTGACTGCCTTCGCTGACCCCATGACGTTTTTTTGGCCGGAGATACGAATTCAGCCCATACTATGGAGAAACAAACGATGACTGCGCAAGCAACCGGGGCCGAGTCCATTTTCTGGCAGCGGCATGCCCGCCAGCCAGCGACAGTGAATCCACACGCTGGATACACTCCCGCCCAGCCGGATCTTCCGAGGGAGGATTACATCAAAGAGTCGTCCCCATGGAATGGGGGGCTGCTTTGGGGTGAGCCCCGAACCCAGAACCTTCTACTTGCCGACGTGACTACTTGGCAAGAACGGCGAACCGCTGCCCTTCCGCAGAGGAAGGGAGCGGTCGCCGCCGGCGTCTCTTCGACGCGGCGACCGGTGAGTCCTTGGCCGGGTTGCTCCCCAGCATGGCCCGCCTCCGCTTCACCGGATAAGACCCAGGATGCAACAGCGTCCGCGGTTAGTCAAATTCCGCATTCACACTTGAGTGCACCCAGCCACCAAACGGAAGAGGTTTTCCGTGATACGAACGGGACTGGATCACGCGGCAATAGGGACGATCTCGTCAAGAGAAGACTACGAGAAGACGCCCGCTCCACGGTGGGTCGTCTCCCTGCCCACGCCGGGCTCCGTGGTCTTGGGCCCCGGAGCTGCACTCGCTGGGAGGAGCTCGGCACCCGCCCTGTACGGGCCGGCCGGCATGTCCAAGGAGACACCGCCGCTTCGCTCGGAAGAGGAGATTTGTCCGCGGAAGAAGCTCGCCCCTTGGGCTCGCCACACCGTATGCACCGCGGTGCTTTTGGCCGTCCGCAACCAGTTGCGGACAAGAATAGCGGACAAAGGAGCGGACAAAGGGGAAGACAAGAGAGCGAAAGACTGAGAGGCCTGCGGATTACGGCGACCCTTGTCGAACCGCTGTCGAGCACCACAGCCGTCCGCAATCGTCCGCAATCGCACGCAGGAACACCGTAACATGTTGCCAAGTAACGAGTAGACAAGCGGACAAGTCACCGAGGGATCCAGCCGAGGAGTAAGTCACTATGGTAAAACAATCACGACCAGCACAAGAGGATATCCGCCGCATAAGCTTCCGTCTCCTTGACGCCGAAGCTGCGACGGAACTCTCACGTCGAGCTCAGGCTGTCGGGAAGAGTCGACACGACCTCGCCCGTGACTTGGTGACTGCCGGCCTTTCGGCCGACGACCATCCCACCGAACACCTTGAGTCCAATCGACTGATGGAGGAGATGGGTCAACTGCGTACTGAGCTACGAAAGACTCGGGACCTCCCCAGTGAAGCCGTTCGCGATGTGGCCGAGGAGATTGACCAAGGGCTCGGAGCCGAAATCCGCGAACTCCGCACCGATCTCGTCAAGCTGACCGCCGAACTGGCACAGGTGGGCAATGAAGCAGGTGTCGAGCAGGTACTCGATCAGCTCGAAGAGTTGAAAGTTGGCCTGAAGGGTTTGCGAGCCGTCGGCAAATTGGTCCGCTTGCTCCGTAGCGACTTTCTGACCAGCACCAACATCCTACTGGTCCATGCCGGCAAACTGACCCGAGACGAAGCTCGCAATTGGACCGAAAACACACTGCGACGGGAGTAATGACCATGCTATCCATCATGAAATTGGTGTTCAGTAGCCTTCTCTATTACTTGGGACTCGCATCTGAAGATTACTACCTATCCGGAGGTGAACCTCCAGGGAGATGGGGTGGGGGTGGGGCTGATGCACTGAATTTGGCAGGTGATGTTGAAGATAGCCAATTTCGCGATGTGCTTTTGGGAATCGACCCGAACACGGGAAGCGACCTCGTGCAAAACGCGAACATGCCCCAGAGGATCCCCGGCTGGGATTACACGTGGAGTTCTCCCAAAGACTTCGGGATCCTCTCCACGCTTTCAGCTACCTACCAGAGGCTACGCGATATTCAGGAATATGCTGTACGATCCGCTCTCGGTTTCCTTGAGAAGAACTTCGCCTATTCACGAGTGGGAAGTGTCCGGAAGGGTACGTGGTATTTGAAACCGGTTCGGATTGTCGCCGCCCTCTTTGAGCACTTTACCAACAGAGACAATGGTGTACATGTGCACACACATTCCGTCCTTGCAAACCTTGGAATCGACGATAAAGGAAAGTCAAGATCCCTCCACAGCTCAATCATCTTCAAGGTCCGTGATCTGTTGAGTGCCTACTACCGGGCAGAACTTGCTTATCAACTTCACAAGCAACTTGGTGTGGTGTGCATCCGTAAGGGAGACAGCTTCCGGATACGGGGTATCCCCAAGCGCCTAGTCCGCTACTGGTCTACGCGGCGACGAGCGATCGAACAGGAGATGAAGAAGAACGGGGAATCGGGTGGAAAGGCCGCGGCAAGGGCCGCTTTGAAGACCCGCCGCACCAAGAAAGACATTCCCCCGAGAAAAGTGCTGCTGAAGCGGTGGCGACGAATCAATGCAGCCCGAGGTTTCGGCCCGTGGTCGCTTCCCCGAATGCAGAAGTGGCCACACCGAGACCCGCAGCAGGACCTTCCACGAGTTCTGGCCCAAACTGTCGTCAGTATGAGTCGCCAGGGGCGACACTTCTCAGAAATCGAGTTCATGAAAGAGACGCTTTGCGAGGCGGTCAATTATGCGATTCCGCCGGCGATGATTCCGCCGGCCGTCAAGCAACATCTGAAATCAGACGAGCAAATCATTCCCTTAGGAGAGGTCAATGGCCAGGATCGATACGCCACCAAGGCGATCATCCAGGCGGAGAGGGAACTGCTTTCCAAAGTAGACGCATTGCTTGACCGCCGAGGGCCTCGGGCCAATCCTCAACTGGTCGAACGCATTCTTGCCAAGTACCCGCACCTCACTGAGGAACACTCTCGGGCGGTTCGCCATCTTACTCTGGGGCGGGGTTCTCTCCGCATAGCGGATGGGATTGCCGGTGTTGCGAAGACCAGCGGCGTCCTCAGACCCTGCCTGGAGATTTGGAAAAAGCAGGGATATCGGGTTATTGGTGCGACGCCAACCGGCCAGGCTGCTCACGTCCTAGAACAGGCAACCGGAATCCCCTCCGATACGATCAACATGCGGCTGTGTGATTTTGACCGTCGCTTCGGATTCGCAGCACGCCACCATATCAAGCAGTTCGGCCGGGCACTCCGAGGGAAACGGACCTATCGCCTCAGACGACGCAAGCCGGTCAAGGTTGACCGGAAGACCATTCTCGTCGTGGATGAGGGCGGCATGGTCAATTCTAGGCATATGCGGATGCTTACGGAAAGAGTGAGGAAGGGTGGTGGAACATTGGTGCTCATCGGAGATGCTGGACAAATACCCCCCGTTGAAGGCTCAGCCCCGTTCCAATCGCTGTGTGCCCGTGCTTCTTCTGCTACGCTGACCAAAGTGTTGCGACAAAAAGAGGAATGGGCACGCAAAGCAGTGGAGCATTTCTCCCGAGGCGAACCCGGCAAAGCCCTCAAACTGTTTGCCGATCATGGTTTGGTCACAGTCCTCGACGATATAGACGAAGCCCTTGAATCCCTCGTCAACGATTGGGCCGAAATCGGAATACGTACGCCGGAAAAGAGCATTGTGCTCGTCGCAGCCAACGATCAGAGCGAGGCAGCTAACAAACTGTGTCAGCAACGAAGAATTGCGGCTGGCCAACTTGATCCGTCACATCGCATAAAGATCCGTGACGACCGGGAAGACGGTCAAGCATCGTATCGGAACGTTGTCCATGTGGGCGATCGGATTCTCTTCACCCGAAACGACCGCAGGTTCAACGTACGAAACGGGTTTGTCGGGACGGTCACCGGGATCCAGAGGCTAATGCGACGCATCGCGGTCCAATTGGACAACGGCGAGACCGTTGTCATTCCCGTCCACAAATTCCGGCATCTCCGGTTAGGGTATTCCATGACTACGCATAAGGCCCAAGGAGCAACTGTGCCCCATGTGAGTGTGCTGGCCACTGGCGGCCAGAACTTGCCCATCTCATATGTACAGGGTTCTCGGGCCATCCTCACTACTCGCTTCTACACCACCAAGTACCTGCTGGACCTCGATGATATTGAGAACTCCCCCCTCGTCCAGCAAATGGCCCGCAAGCCCGACTTGCGACTTGCCGTGGATATTCTGGATTCCAATGAGCCTGCACTCGAAATACGACAGCTCAGCAAAGCACAAGAGAGTCGGCAGCCGCTTGCGAGGCCTAAGCTCGATAACAACCACAATACCCGAGTGACTCTGGCAAGTGCCGAGGCCCAATTGCCGCCGCGTCTCCAGTCCGTGGACCAGTCCGACAACGACAGCCCCCTACAGAAGCAGCAGGAGGCAGTCGCTGCTCGTCGTCGGCGGCTCTCGGAGCGTCGCCGCCGGCAACAGCATGAGTATGCCTTGGCCCAGGCCGAATTAGAGCGACGCCACGCCCGTGAACTTGCACACGCAAGACAGCAAGCCGCACTGACGAGGCAGGCAAACCAAAGGATGTTGTTGACCAATATGTTGGGGCTGGGTGAGGACATCGTGCTCCGAGGCGTGCAGCAATGCACCGCCGCGAATCCTGGAGAAGGGAATCCACCGTCCACGCCAATTGTGGTGTCGCCCTTTGTCGACATCATTGCCGAGCCACCAACGGAGGTTACAGAAGTGACCCAAGAACTGACGCAGCCAAGTAGCAGTATCGTCCACAACAACTCGGATGACTTACGGAGCCATTACCGGTCAGGAGTCAGCTCTCAACAAGATGCTACATATCTGGCCAGTTCATCCAGTTCCATTCCGACTACCACTCAGACAAGTACTCCAATGAGTTCCTCAGTCTATACCGTCTACACACAGACTACCGAGGATCGTGCAGCCTTTCTCGCTCGGGGAGCCGCCCAGACGGCGGCAACGGAGCAACAAACACGATCACGCATCGTACAAGGACCCTGCTAGAGGATGCCTTAGAGCTTATTAAGCAGGACTGATCTCGCATTGCACCATTACCCCTGTTTCCTTTCAAGTGGAGAAGTAGCTATGTCTCAATCAAACGGCTATCGCTTTGAACGCGCCAAAATCAGTTTTTGGATGAACTTCGGCCTCGATGCAAGAGCCGCTACAGCTGCAACACTCTGTTTTCCCCAGGGATGGCCCCCATTCATGTCGTCCGTGGACCCCAATCAACTGATATTCCCACGGGGTTTGCCAAATGACTTTCCAATACTGGAGCCAGTAACGAAATGCCCAGACAAGGCAAGCAACGCAAAACTATTCATGAATAAGTACGCTCGGGAGTATGTAACCGATCCCCGCCATCCGGCCTATTGGCATGAGCAGGGTTATGACTTTGACGACATGGCAAACAAGGCTGTCTCTGTAAATGCCATGCTGAAGGTTCAGGAACGTGTGGACCATCCACACGAGGAATCGGAACGAACAACTGTAGCAATGCAGGTGCTTCAGACGCACCACCAAGAACATGTTCACATACATCCACAAGAGGACATGCAAACGGTCTCCGATGAAAAGATAGACGACGGTGAGCCATTTGACCCTGCAGAGTTCCCAAGATATCAGCGATGAGATATTTCGCGAAAGTCCTGCTGATACAGCACAAAGATATCCAAGACGGTCATAACTGTCCAAGAACTAGAACCCGTACCAAACGGGGACAGCAAACAAGGATACAGTTATGACTATACCGACTACCGCTTCAGGCTTCTTGGAACGCAACAGCCAGGCCCAAGGAGTCACGCAAAAGGCCGATGGCCCTCAGGAACAACTGCGGGATGCCCGCATCCGGCCCGTCCGACGCCGGCTCCCGGCAACGCGGGCGTCGGTCACACACAAGTTCAACATTGGTGATGAATATGAAGGATATGTGACGGTCGGTCTTTACGAAGACGGCTGGCCCGGAGAAGTGTTCATCAAGATGGCCAAAGAGGGTTCAACCATTGGCGGGCTAATGGACACCATCGGGATCCTCACGTCGGTCTCGCTACAATATGGCGTCCCACTGGAAGACCTTGTGAACAAGCTGGCCCACAGCCGCTTCGAACCGTCAGGCCCTACGGGAAATCCCGGCATCCCGATTGCCAAGAGCCCCGTCGACTATATCTTCCGTTGGTTGGGGCAGCAGTTTGGTGATAGAGCCGAGGTGAACCTCGCTGAATCGCATCTTCCTCCCCTTGCGAAATAGTCGTTCGGTCGTGGAAGTATCCACCGCGACCAGCACGCTTGTACCTGCATGGGGGCAGCCAAGAATGCGACCATAGCGTCTTGGCCGCCAGACGGCCGTAGTAGTTCGACATGAAGTGATTCTCGCCACCACCCGAGTCATCGGCTGGACCGGAATTCGCCGTCTGCGGCCATCCTCAGAGCCCTTTACTTGGAAAACGGCGTTTGTCGGGTCCCAGCAACCGCCGCCCCTCCCCGATGGTCAATCTCCAGTCGTTCGCGGATTTCCTTGGACAGTTCATCCGCCTCTTGCAGCATCGTGCGGGCCAACTCCATCTGTTGGGCAAGTCGCTCCCTGGCGATTTCACCGACGACATCTTCGAGTGTGGGTCGAAACCGGGCCATCACTTCCCGGACGATTCGTTCAAACAACTGAACGTCGACCGGTTCCTCGCTCGCAACCGGCAAAGGTCTATGTCGTGAGTCAAGTTCCATTGGTGTCCTCCGTCGTTTACCATTACTCAGGCCGTCATCGGCAAGGGTGTCCCTTGCTTCTTCCCCACCGACATTTCATGCCTTGCCGTTGTCATGGTGGGAGATGGTGGGCCAGGTGAAGAGCGGCGGCCCAGAACACAAATACTGTCGGGGAACCTAGTTCGTTTTAATGCTCCTCCTCGTCGGCGTGTTGATAAATCCACGTGTGTGCCTCTCCCAAGACCTTGGCCGCCAGCAACAGGTCGTCGCGGCCGAGGCTCTGGGACTCCTTCCAGTTGTCCGATTCGGGGTCCTTGTAGAGTCGGGCCAGCGTTGTGTTGAACAACGGGCCGTTTCCGTTGGAACCCGGGTTCTTCCAAATCACGGCCTTGATTCGGCCGAGACGGACTTCTTTCACGGGTTGGTTCTTCGTGGCCATAATCGCCTCCTTTTCTAACCTTGAGTCGATGAGCCACCGCTTCACCTGGCTAACCCGGTTATGCGGCCGGACGGTCACCCTGTTGCATAGGGGCCATCGATCACGGCCGCTGCATTCACGGCAACCGCCTGCCCGCGATCGAGCCACGAGAATCGCTCCAGATGGGCAAATGTCCGTTTGGACATCTTGCCGGCTGCACCGAAGATTACCGGGCTAGCCTGACCGGCAGGATTCGCTCACAGCATCGCACGCAAGGCAGACATGCGACGTTAGAGGCGGAGGGAGACGAGAGTCCCGAAATACGGCCGATATTCGGCGTATCCGAGGAATCAAATCGGGCTTCCGACGACTTCCTGACACGGCGACTCGCGAACTCGCGTTTCGCTCAGCGGTCGTGAACATCGACTTTGGGCTTCGGTCGCGATCATCTGAGCCTGCGCGCAACCATTCTCGTGACCACGGACGGTTAGACCGAGGTCACTTGGCGGGAACCGCAGCGGGAGTCAAGAATCGCCCCTTTCCCGCGGTCGATTTGACGACACCGATCGGCCGCTCGTGGCTACCCGATATACTCTCGGTCGATGTGACGAATGGCACTAGCTTAAGCGTGGATCCGGGTGCCAACCTACAAGGGATTGCGGTAGGACGCGGACTCAACTACCACCACTTGTGGTCGCCTTCCTTAAGCTAGTGCCATTCGGTGATGTGACCGAAGCGCCCGAAAAATATGCAGCGAATCGCGACCGCGAGTCCTACACAAGACGGCACAGGGAGCCCCCCGATCGGATGGAAGAGCTACATCAAGTTTAGGCTCCAAAACAAGAACGAGATGTACCTTAACTTCGAGTCGGTGATTTACCGAAAACCGGGCACCCGCTACTATTTTGTCTATCCGTGCGGACCGCCCGTTGGCCGCGGAATTCGAGCAGCAGATGACCGGCTGGTCCGCGAGTACAAGGCGACGGCGAATATCTTTGGTTCCACGACCCGGACAGTCCGGGAGCCTTGGATGACGCTTCCGATTCAACCGCATTGATGCTGATGCGCGCCGCACGCGGAGCGGTCGGCGTCATCCTGTTCGGGGAAACCACATGACATTGTCGCTCAAGAGCCGGTTCGACGGACCGAACGGCCGTCGCAGGCTGATCGATGCAATCAAATCGCAGCATCTCGTCGAGCATGACGAAGCGTTTGCCACCGCCCTCATCGATGCCGGTGAGCTTGTCGAATTCGACACGGGAATGCAACTCATCAACCAAGGGGACGGCGACAACGACGCCTATTTCATCATCGACGGGGAAGCTGGGATCTTCGTCAACACGAGGCCCGTTGCCAAGCGAACCGCCCGTGATTCGGTTGGGGAAATGGCGTTGATCGATCCGTCGGTCCGTCGCTCCGCATCCGTCGTTGCTCTGTCCACCTTGACAGCCCTGAAGATTTCCGAGCCCAAGTTCAAGGCAATCGCCCAGGATAATGCGAGAGTTTGGCGTGCGCTCGCGATGATCATTGCCGACCGTTTGCGTCAGCGGAACCAGTTCCATCGTTCCCCGAACGATATGCCCGTTCTCTTCCTCGGGTCCTCTGTGGAGGGCTTGGCGATCGCCCAGGAAATCCAACTCGGCTTGAAACACGACAAAATCAAAGTCCGTCCGTGGAGCATGCCGGGGGTGTTCGGCCCTGGCGGCGTGAGTATCGACGTTCTGATGAAAGAAGTGACCCTTGCCGATTTCGCCGCGTTCGTCTTCGGGCCGGATGACAGAATCTCTAGCCGCAAGGAAGACTACGAAGCTCCGCGAGACAACGTCATCTTCGAGCTTGGCTTGTTCATGGGCCAGCTCGACCGCAATCGGTCGTTCATCGTCAAAGACCACCACGCCGACATCAAAATCCCGACCGACCTACTCGGGGTCAGCCCGATCACATACGTGGCCAAGAAGGGCGAGGACCTGTCGGCACCCGTCCAGGCCATTTGCACCGAACTGCGGAAGATCATCAAGTCTGTGGGAGTGAG
>CAZUAM010000039.1:0-19848 GCA_964618095.1 uncultured Planctomycetaceae bacterium
GCGAGATTTCCTCGACTTCATGCGGGAAGATCCCAACTACCGGATGGTGATCATCAGGGCATCGGACCTGAAGAACGACGGGCTGGCGGTGATCCACAAGCTGAAGTAGCCGGCCTGGGGCGACCCGTACATTTCAGACAACTGTGCCGGCGACCAAACGCAAAAGAGGTTCTCGAAGGACGTGCAATCACCCTCGGCGCGGGTGCCACTGACAGCTTGTCTGCGAGTGCCCAGCAACGTAGGCTGAGCCGAGCGGACGGAGACCAGTCCGGATGCCTGAGCGTTGCGGCGTGAGGAACCAGGACCGGCCAGCCCGGACCGGATCCAGCGAGGCCCACATTGCTCCTGCCCGGAAATCCGTCTGCCGCGCGTCGCCCATTCCGTCGCCGCTCCAACAGATCCGGCCGAAAAGGTCAGGGCTCCCCCCGTAGGTGGTGTAATGTGTACAAGAGTGACGTGCCGCTGGCGGTGACATGGGTCGCATGTCCTGGGTGCCACTGTCGGCTGCCCCCCATTTTCTGTACCACGTGTTATGAGAGTATGGGTTGGGTAAGAAGTAAAGGGTTTGAATCAGGGATTCGGCTGTGCTGCTGAAGGCTGAGCGTAGCAAAGCGCGGAGACAACCCGGCGGACGCGTTGACGATACGAGGAACCCTACCTAGACTATACGCCCTGGAATTTGGCTCGGTCTTACCACCCAAATGGGGGCGTTCGAGCAGGTGCATGACGGGGGAAAAATGGCTAACTTGACTAAAACAATGGAACAACTGGCGATCAACACGATCCGTACTCTCTCGATGGACGCCGTCGAGGCGGCCAAGAGCGGCCATCCGGGGACGCCGATGGCCCTGGCGCCGGCGGCCTACGTGATCTTCAACGAGCAGCTCCGCTACGACCCGGCCCGGCCCGCCTGGCCTGCCCGGGATCGGTTTGTCCTCTCGTGCGGACACGCCTCGATGCTGCTGTATTCGGTTCTGCATCTGGCCGGCGTGAGGCAGTTGGGCGAAGACGGCAGACCGACGGATGAGCCGGCGGTATCGCTGGATGAGATTCTTCAATTCCGCCAGCTTCACAGCCGATGCCCGGGACATCCCGAATACGGCGATACCAGCGGCGTGGAGACTACGACCGGGCCGCTGGGACAGGGGATCGGCAACAGCGTGGGCATGGCCATCGCCTCCCGATGGATGGCCGCCCGCTTTAATCGGCCCGGGTTCGATCTGTTCGACTACGACGTCTACGCCCTGTGCAGCGATGGCGACCTGATGGAGGGCGTGGGGGCCGAGGCGGCCTCGCTCGCCGGACACCTGAAGCTCTCGAACCTCTGCTGGATCTACGACGACAATAGAATCACAATCGAGGGGAGGACATCGCTGGCGTTCAGCGAGGACGTGGCGATGCGGTTTCGCGGCTACGGATGGGACGTGCTGGAGGTTGACGACGTCAACGACTTGGAGCTGTTGCGAGCCGCATTTCGAGAGTTCCACAAGACGGATGATCGGCCCACCCTGATCATCGTCCGCAGCGTGATTGCCTGGGGAGCGCCCAACAAGGCGAACACGCACGGCGCGCACGGTGCTCCGCTGGGCGCAGAAGAGGTCCGCCTGACGAAGCAGGCGTACGGCTGGCCCGAAGACGAGCACTTCCTGGTGCCCGACGAGGTATTGGATCACTTCGCCGAAGGGATCGGCAGCCGCGGACGCGAATTGCGCGAGGCCTGGGAGGTGAAGCTCGCCCAATACAGAGCGAAGTATCCCGACCTGGCCGGGCAACTCGAGGTGATCGAGCGCCGCGAGCTGCCCGAGGGGTGGGACGCCGACGTCCAGGAGTTCGCCGCCGACGCCAAGGGGATCGCCAGCCGGGCCTCGTCCGGCAAGGTGCTCAACCAGGTGGCCAAGCGCGTGCCTTGGCTGTTGGGCGGCTCGGCCGACTTGGCCCCGTCGAACAACTCGGACCTGACCTTCGAGAGCTCGGGCGACTTCCAGGCGGGGAACTACGCCGGCCGCAACTTCCACTTTGGCATCCGCGAGCACGCCATGGCCGCGATCTGCAACGGCATGGCACTATGCGGCCTGAGGGCCTACGGGGCGACCTTCTTTGTGTTCACCGATTACATGCGCCCCTCGATGAGGCTGGCCGCCATGATGGGCCTGCCCGTCTTCTACATCCTCACCCACGATTCGATCGGTGTGGGCGAGGACGGACCGACGCACCAGCCAATCGAACACCTGGCGGCCCTGCGTGCGATACCCAACCTGCTAGTGCTCCGCCCGGCCGATGCCAACGAGGTGGCCGAGACCTACAAGGTCATCATGTCGCTGCGGCGCCAGCCGGCCGCGCTGGTGCTGACGCGCCAGAACCTGCCCACCTTGGACCGCACGAAGTATGCCCCGGCCTCCGGTCTGCAACGAGGCGGCTACGTGCTGGCCGACGCCCCCGACGGAAAGCCCGAGGTGATCCTGATCGCCAGCGGCAGCGAGGTCTCGCTGTGCTTGGAGGCCTGCGAGCAGCTTGCCGCCGAAGGGATGAGTGCCCGGGTGGTGAGCCTGCCCTGCTGGGAGCTGTTCGATGCCCAACCGGCCGAATATCGGGACGCGGTCCTGCCGCCGGGAGTGACCGCCCGAGTGGGCGTGGAGACGGGCGTGGAGCAGGGCTGGAGCAAGTACCTCGGCCCCGTCGGCCGTTTCATCGGCATGAGCAGCTTCGGCGCGTCGGCACCGGCCGGGACCCTAATGAAACATTTCGGCTGCACGGTGGAAAACATCGTGGCCGCGGCCAAGTTGTTACAAGCCGTGTAGGAGTGACCCTTATCCGGTCGAGTGAGAAGTCCACGGCCCGACCTCCGGGAGGTTGAGCCGTCATCTGGGTCAATCTACGCTCTTAGGGGATCAGGAAGGCCATGCCGGTCCAGACGCCGCCTTCGGCCAGCGCGGCCCGAATACTCAGCGGTAGGGGATCCAGCATGTAGGGAGCACAACTGCCGGGGCGGTAGTAGCCGAGGCTGTAGATGCACTCGCAGGGCGGGTAAAGGCCCATCTTGTAAGGCAGGGCGGGGACGCTGAGGAAGAAATGGGCTCCCGACATGAGCGGTTGCAGACGCGGGCCCCAAGACTGCCCGTACCGCTCCAAATGTTTCTCCTCAAAGTAGAGCGGCTTGTGGCACAACGCCGAGGCCTTCCAAGTGAAGGTGGTCGGAGCCCACGGTTCTCTGAGCACATTTCGGCGGACCTGGCCGGCGGCAAACGGCTGGATCGTCTCCTCGGTCAGGGTACACTCCCTGGGAAACTCGCCGCCTTCGGGCGAGATGTCGGAACTCAACTCGCCGATCTTGGTGTGGTAGTCGGGGTCGTACGGCGAGGGACACTCCTCGGTCGGCTCGACTTGGTCCTCCGCAAACGGCTCATCCATCGTCGAAAACGGCAGGCGTTCGTCGTCCGTCTCGGGCCGCGCACCAGGCAGCTTCTCAAGTGGGAAATCCGGGCGCGAACCGTCCGGAGTGGGCCGGGCTGGAGGTTGTTCGGGCAGGCTGTTGCTGGGCACGTTGTCCCTGGGAACCGCTGCCAGGGTGGTCGCTCGGGGGCTGCGGCCGGACTCTCCGAAGGGATCCTCGAATGCCCTGCCACGGGGCCGCCGGGCAGTTCGCACCGGCGCCTCGGAAGCAGTCCGGGCGTCACGTTCCGTAGCCACCGCGCGGACCCCGGCGGGAGGCACGCTCGGCCGGTAGGGAAGCCATTTGAGCTTGTGGCCGCGCTGCCCGGAAATGGAATGGACCGTCCCTGCCGCGGTCTGCTGCCGGCGCGAGTCGTCGGCTACCCCGGGGACCGAGCAGGCCGCAACCGCCAGGCCGACTACCAGCCCTGCGGCGAAGGTCACCTTCAGTGGACGGCCCAACAGGGGACGGTCACCTGGGAGATCCGATTGGCTCGCCGGCGTCTTACGATTCCTCGGCGGCGTATTCCGTACTGTAATTCGGTGCTTCCTGCGTGATCGTGATGTCATGAGGATGACTCTCCCGCACACTGGCTGGTGAGACCTGAAGGAACCGCGCCTCGGTTCGCAACTCCTCGATGGTCCGAGTTCCACAATACCCCATCCCCGCCCGCAACCCCCCAACGAGCTGATAGATGAACGGCCCGAGGGCGCCCTTGAAAGGCACTCTCCCTTCGACGCCCTCGGGTACTAGCTTGCCAGGCCCCCGCCTGGCACCTTGTTGGCTGTAGCGTTCGCTGGAGCCGTCAACCATGGCTCCCAAGGAGCCCATCCCTCGATATATCTTAAAAGTCCGCCCTTGGTAGAGGATCTGGGCACCGGGGCTTTCCGCCAGCCCGGCCAACAGTCCTCCGATCATGACCGCGTGTGCGCCGGCGGCGATGGCCTTTGTCAGGTCGCCGGAATATCGGATTCCCCCATCGGCGATCAGTGGGGTCTGGCTGTCTTTCGCAATCTGGGAAACCTGGTTAATTGCGGTGACTTGGGGAACTCCAACTCCGGAAATCACGCGTGTCGTGCAGATCGATCCCGGCCCGATGCCGACCTTCACGGCGTCGGCACCTGCGGCGATCAGGTCTCCGCACCCCTCGGCGGTCGCGATGTTTCCGGCGACCACGTCGATGTCCCACTCTTGCTTGATCCTCCTGACGGTCTCAATGACGTTGGCCGAGTGCCCGTGGGCACTGTCCACGACCAGGACGTCCACGCCCTTCTTGATGAGACTCTCGACTCGCTGGTAATCGTGGACGCCGACGGCCGCCCCTACTCTCAGCCTCCCTTGCCCATCTTTACAGGCATTGGGGAAGCTCCGCATCATGTCGATGTCTTTGATGGTGATCAGGCCCGTCAGTCTGAAATCTTCGTCAACCAGCAAAAGCTTCTCCACCTTTTTTTCCATCAATATCTTCTCAGCTTCCTCAAGTGTTACCACCCCCGTAGCCGTTACAAGGTGCTCCCGGGTCATCACGTCGCTGACCGGGAGGGTGCGGTCCTCGAGGAACCGCAAATCGCGACGGGTGAGAATCCCCTCCAGGTGGCCGTCTGGGGTGGTGATCGGGACGCCGGAGACGTTGTACTGGTTCATGATCTCCTGGGCACGCCCAACGGTCGAGTCCGGGGGGAGGGTCTCGGGGTTGAAGATGATGCCATTGGCGCTGCGTTTGACCTTCTCGACTTCCTCGGTCTGGCGTTCGAGCGACATGTTTTTGTGAATGACGCCCAGCCCCCCCTCCTGGGCCAGCGCGATCGCCATGGCACTCTCGGTTACCGTATCCATGGGGGAACTGAGGATGGGAATGTTCAGGCGGATCCGCCGCGTCAGCCGCGTGCCGATCTCGACCTCCGCCGGGATCACCTGGCTGTAGCGGGGTTCCAGCAACACGTCGTCGAACGTAAGGCCCTGATAGCTGGTGATTCTCTCTCGCATGGCTTCCGGTCCTTCGCTGTGAAGAAGTGTAGTCCGGCCATTATGCCGCCTGGGCCCCGAATTGCAAACGGGCCGGCAGCCTTTCATCGTTCGCCCCTCTGCTCGGGCTGTTTTCTCGCGGTTTTCTCCCTAGATCGGGTGGATTTTCCGGGATTGCTTGACACGACGATTGAAGTTGGTAACTTAGAGCTTATCCCAGAACCCGACGCACGAGCAATGGGTGCCTGGGGTCAAGCGCAGCCAGCCCCCGGGAAGCAAGACCCTGGGGCGTCGCTGCGCCCCGCCGCCAGCCACCCCGATTCCCGTTCTGGGATAGGCTCTTAGGTGGCTGTAGATGAGTTCCTGCATTCTTTCCTGAGGCGACAGCCAGTTCTCCTGCATTCCCCAATCGGAGGCAGCGTTCTTTCGTACCCAACCCGGCCGTCTGACGTGATGGCGTTTTTGGGTGCGCGTGTATCGACTCCCGTGTTGCGTGTCGGTTTCCCTTTGTGATTTCCACAGGCGGAGAGTGTGCACGTTTGGTTGAACTCAACACGAGGCGCTGTCATGCTTCGTTTAACAGTGTTCTTAGCGGTGTTGGCGTTGCTCGTCGGTGCGGGACCGGCTTGGGCGGACCTGGTGATTGACCGACAGCAGTTCGTTGACTGGGGGATGGAGGTCTACGAGGAGACCGTAGTCACCCTGGGGCGTCCCGGCGAAAGACTGTTCTACGAGACGGCGCACCTTGGCGGCGGGCACTCGGGTGGGATTGACGGCAGGGCGTTTGCCTGGCCGACGAGCACGCAGTTTAAGGTCCACAACCTGCTGGCGAAGCTGGACCCGGCCACCTACGCGCCCGTCCTGCGGGAGTTCTCCGATCAGTTCCACAGCAACTACTGGAGCAACTCCGGCGGCGGCTACCGGGCTTGCGTGGCCGGGCCGTGCGAGCGGTTCTACGACGACAATGCCCACGTGCTGGTCGCGCTGGCCGAGGCCCACGAAATCACCGGCGAGCAGGTCTATCTGGATCGCGCCAAGGAGACGCTGGCGTTCGTGCTCAGCGGCGAGGACTTGGTCGGCGGCGGCGGCACCTACTGGAGCGAGTACGACCACAGTTTCAAGGACTCGGCCGGCACCCTGCAGGGCGCGCGGGGCTCGTTGATGATCTACCAGGCCACCGGCGAGCCGCAGTACCTCGAACACGCCCAGCGGCTATACAACTGGGCCAAGAACACCACGCAGCAGCCCGACGGACTGTTTAAGGAAAAGCTCTATCTCACCGGTCCCAAGGCGGGCCAGGTCGGCGATTGGGACCTGGTTCATTATGCCGGCTACGGGATCTCGACCAACGTAGAGTTCTACGAGGCGACCGGCGATCCGGCCTACCTGACCGAGGCACGGCGAATCGCCAACCGGTCGATCCCGCGCTACATCGACTTCAGCACCGGGCGAATCAACGACGAGGGGCAGTGGGCGTTCGAGTTGATCGACGGGTTTGCCGCACTGTACGAGCATGACGGCGACGCGCGATGGCTCGAGGCGGCACGCGACGGACTCGTCTGGCTGCACGACAACAAGCGCGATCCGCAGGGCCACTATGGCCTGTTCTGGGGCCGCGAAGGCCCGCAGATGAACACTTTGAGTTCATGGAACCTCAACGACCAGGCCCCCGTCGCCCGCGCTTACCTCCGCCTGGGCACCGTGCCGGAATCCTCCACGCTCACCTGGGACGAGAACGACCCGGGCAACTGGGGCGATCCCCGCTGGGTTGGCGACAGTTTGCTCGAGTTCCCTAACCACACGACCCATGCGGTGGTGAGGACCAACACGGTCACCGTCGCTGCGGACCGATCGGCGCTGACACTGACGGTCAGCAGCGGCGGGGTCGTGATCGCCGCCACCGGGGGGCTGACCGTCAGCGAGCAGGCGGACATCGCCACAAGCGCTACCCTCGACGTCGCCGGGACCCTCAATGCACAATCGGTGACCGTCGCTGGCACGCACACCATCACTGACGGTGGGATGGTCTCGGTCAGCGAGGGCGTCGACGTTGCCGCAGACGCCACCCTGGACGTTGCCGGGACCCTGAATGCACAGTCGCTGACCACCGCCGGCACGAGCACCTTCGGCGAGGGTGCCCTCGGAACCATAGACACCATCAACGTCACCGACGGTACCACCACCTTGTCCAGCCCGAACATCAGCACGATCAACGCCATCGGCGGCATTCTGAACACCGCGGCCAACGTGACCGACCTGAACGTGGACGGCGGTACAGTGAACACGACCGCAGAAGTCTCGACTACGAACCTGGAGATCCTCAGCGGCAGGGTCAACCTTCACGGTGGCAATCTCAACGTCGGCACGATGCAGGTGGCCGGCGGCACGGTGGACACCGGTGCGGATCAGGTCGTCGTCAGTGACACCCTGAAGATCGGCGACCGTGTGAGCATCAACGTCACGGGCGCCACCTTCCAAGTAAACAGCTCGAACCTGGCCGATCCGGCGGAGCCGCAAAACCTTACGCTTACCGGCGGCAGGCTGACTATCGATTCCCCACCCCTTGCTCCCGACGGCGCGATCGCCATCTGGAAGTTTGACGAAAGGGACGGCCCCATCACGCCCGACTCCTCCACCGCCGACAATGATCACCGCGGCACGCTCCACGGTGCAGAGCGGGTCAGCGACGATCCCGACCATCGCACGGTGCTGAGTTTCGACGGCAACGCCTACGTGGAGGCTGCCAACACGGGCGACATCCAGTTTGGCAATCCCTTCACGATCGGCATGTGGATCAAGACCTCGCAGAAGGGCGGAGAACTCATCGGCAAAGATAACGGCGACGGCAGATGGAGGATGTTCGACAAGGCACTCTACGTCGATGGGGGCAGTGGACAGGTGACCTTTGCCGGCCCTATCTCGGGTACTCTCACCGGCAGCAGCGATGTGGCCAACGGTGAGTGGCATCACCTGGTCGTGACGTTCAACGACAGCACCGCACCCGGTGACCAAGAGATCTATATCGACGGCGACAATGACACGCACCCGGCCGGCCGCCTGTACATCGGTGCTCCCGAAATGGGCGAGGTTTTCCGGCTCGGCTCGGCGGAGATCGGCTATCAGGAGTACATCGGGTTGATGGATGACGTCTATATTTACTCTCGGTCGCTCAGCCCTGCGGAAGTGGTCGATTTGTATCAGGCGTTCAGCAGCGCCCTCGCTCCCAAGCCAAACACCAACCTACGGGTAACGGCCGATTCCGCCCTCCATCTGGAGACCGTTTTGGAGGATGCGACTTTGGGCAACCTGATGCTCGACCCCGGTGTGGCCCTGGAAGTCACCGGCGCCGCCGTCCGCTTCCACGACGTGACCGCTACCGACGGCTCCTCGATTGAAGGCAATATCCAAGTCGGAGGCATCCTCTCCCCGGGCAATAGCGTCGGCACGCTCAGCGTGACCGGGGAGCTCACGATGCAAGCCGGCTCGACTTACCGGTGGGAACTGGGCTCCTCGGCCAACGACCTGGTGAAGGTTGATCTCGGCACGCTGCTTCTGGAAACCGGCTGGAAGCTCCAGTTGCACGCCCTCGGCGGACGGGCCGTCGAGGCCGACGATCAGTTGTGCCTGTTCACCTTCGGCGAGGACGGCTCGCTGGAGGGAAGCTCAGACCTGGCGATGGATTGGGAAGGCGCCGTCGAGCTGCTGGGCAACGACTGGGACCCCGCCAACGCGAACTGGAACCCGACACTGCACAGCGACACCACCGGCGTGTACATCACCGGTGTGGTGGCCGTGCCCGAACCGGCCACCCTGGTGCTGCTGGCCACCGGCGGCCTATGCCTGCTCGCCTACGCATGGCGACGGCGGAACCGGACCTCGTAAGGCCGAACGCGCCGCTGGACGTGGTCTTCGATTTCGGCCCCTGCCGGGATTTCGCCGACGCAGGGGCCCTGGACGAGCAGAGCACCGAGGTGCTGCTGAGCGGTTGGGCACCCGAGGGATACGTGTTCGGGCTGGACGACGTGGAGATCGTTGTCGGCGGCCCCTGACGGTCCGGACCACGGACGCCCCGGGGCGCAAAAGAAGACCCACGCACTTTGCGGCGCGTGGGCTTGGCACGTCACGCCGGGCTTGCTGCCGGCCTACGGCAACTGGCGAAGCGGGAACGTGCGGAATATGCCCCTCCGCCTACGGCCGAACAGGCCGGTAGGCTCCGGTTCGGGCTCCCGGCCGTAGTCGACCAGCTCCAGCGTACTGCGCCGGATCAGGCGACCGGTCTTGTCCAGTTCCTTCGAAGCGTTCCAAATCACCCCGCCGGGCACATCGGTAGAGGTAACGGCCCAGGTAGTAGTGGTCCCCTTGGTGTGCTTGGTGACTGTCACGACGTGGGCCGTATTCTGGATTTCCGCCAAGACCTTGTGGGGCATGTCCAAGGCCACTACGCTGATGGTCGTTTCGCTCCGCGAGTTGTTGCCTTTCAGGTCGGTGGTGAGACTTTGCCGCTTGAGGACGTACGGCTTTACCGTATTGGAGTAGTAGATCTTGGTCACGGTCTTGCTGGCCGGTCCGGAGAATTCCAGTTCGAGTATATGGCAGGGGATCTTTCGGCCCTCGATGACCACGTGTGCGTCTTCGGCTTTCCTGATCTTCAGACCCTGCGAGAGCAGTTCACCGTGAAAACCCTCCTTGAGCGTTTCGGGGTCGCGTTGAAATCGTCTGCCGGCCACCTCATGGACGACGTCGAATGCCAGGCTGACGCCATCCTTCTGCACGTCCAACAAGGTGGTTCTCTTGTCGGTGATGCTTGTGTAGGTGACAAGCCCCTTTTCATTGAGCGTTTCCTTTACCACGCGGACCAGTCTCCAGGCTCCCGGATTGAAACATCCCCACGGATGGTGCTTCCGCGAGATGCCCGCCGCTTGGGCGACGCCCAGGCCCGAGTGAGGGCCAATTGCCAGCCACAGGATCAGGCAAAAGGAGATCAAGAGTCGCATGCTTGCTCCGTCCACTCTGGGGACACCGGCGATACAGGCACCTGTTGCCTTATCACAACACTCTAGCTTACACCGAACCGACCGAGGTGTCGCGGAGACGGCTTGTTCGGCTGATGCAGGAAATGCCGACCCCACGTCAGTCATTATAACGCAGGGAACCGTTACATCCACTCCCGGAGGCCGGCCAAACACGCATTCTACCCGGGCGACACACGCCTCACAAGTATATGCCACCGGGACTCTTTCCCGTTGTCAAGTGCCTCTGCCGCGGCAGCCGGTTGTGCGCCTGGAGGGGGGGCAGATTGTGGAGATCCCAGTACAGCACGGCGGAAGTCCTCTGCCATAGCCGGAGGTCAACGGTTTGCGGGCCCGGAAGGGTTGCCTTACGGCTGTGGGAGCCGCCGGTCGCTTAGGCTATCATGAACTCCAGTCCCGACGACCACTCCGAATGCACTCCGGAGGCAATCATGACCGAGAGACGAGAGGCCCAGGTTGTCACGCGACGGCGATTCATCAGGACCGCGGCGGCCGGCATGGGAATCGGTCTTGCCGACAGGTGGCCGGCCCACCGGACCTTGTCGGCCGCGGAGGGTACTGCCGAGTCCTTCTCGTTCGGCCTGGTGACCGACGTGCATTACGCCGACGTGTCACCAAAAGGTACCCGCCACTATCGCGATTCGCAGGAAAAACTGCGGTTGGCCGTCGAGACGTTCAACCGGCAGAAGCTTTCCTTTGTGGCCGAGCTGGGTGACTTTGTGGATGCCGGACCGAGCAAGGCCGACGACGTCAGGTACCTGCACGCGATCCGCGAGGTCTTCCAGGGTCTGAAATGCCCGCGTCACTATGTTCTGGGAAATCACTGCGTGGCCCGACTGACCAAGAGCGAATTCCTGGCAAACTGCGGCGCCGCAGTGAAGAAGAGCTACTACTCGTTCGACGCCGGCCGATACCACTTCGTGGTGCTGGATGGCGATTTCAGGAAGGACGGCTCGCCCTACAGCCCCGGCAATTTCTCCTGGACCGACACCTGGATCCACAAACCCCAGCAGCGCTGGCTTACCGAGGACTTGCAGAAGGCCCGGGGCAAGACAGCCATCGTTTTCGTGCACCAGAACCTGGACAAGGAAAAAGATCCTCACGGTGTGAAGAACGCTCCGGAGTTAAGGAGCGTTCTGGAGAAGTCGGGCAACGTTCGGGCCGTGTTCCAGGGACACATGCACTCCGGCGGCTACGCAAAGCTCGGCGGCATCCCCTACTGCACGCTGCGGGCGGTGGTCGAAGGACCGAGGGCCAGGAACAACGCCTACGCCGTGGTCAGGCTGGACAAACGGGATCGGATCACACTGCAAGCCTTCGGACGCCAGCAGGACGTGGAGTTCGGGTAGGCCGGAGGTGAGACCTTAGATGCCGGTCTGGGAAGCCGTGGGAAACGAGTCTGCCTCGACCTTTTTCTTGAAGTCTTCGGTTTCTGCCTTCGAACCCGGCTCGACGGAAAGCCACGATGCCGGACCGATTGGTCGGTGTCTCAGGTCGGGCGTCCAGCTACAGCCGGCGGCCAGCAGGCAAATCCCGGCGGCCAGGACCATCGGCCACAACAGGCCGGCCCGACGACAACCTCGATCGTCGCAGGTCATTCTTTCGATTCCCGGCGCGGTTTTCGACTTCGAGCAGTACAGATCAAAGACGTTCGGGCAGAATGAATCCAGCGGCCTGGGCGGACGACCCCAAAGCGGTAGCTACGGGTCCAGACGCGGCAGCCCCACCCAGTCCTTCAACGACTGAGCCCGTTTCGGCTCTTCACGCCGAAACAGTGAGTCCAGCCAGGACTTCTTCTTTTTTTTCCGGCTACTGAGGTACCGTGGATCCTTCGGCTGCCGGATCCAGGGAACGTATTGATTGGTCGGTTTTCTTTTTGGGGCGGGTTTCTTCCAGGTCAGGGCGTCGCGGGCGCCGGCGAAGAATTTCTTCGTGTCGGCGTTGAGCTTCTGCAGCGGCGACGGTTCCACGTTTCTGGTGTTGTACCTCCTGTCCGAAACCGTGTTCTGCCTTTCCTTCTTTGCGAATGGATTGAGCTTGTCGAGCCACCCTTCTTCGGCCAGGGCCGGTCGGACGACGATCAGCACGGCCAACGCCGCACCGGCTGAGAGAATCCGCGCGATTTTCATGGCAAGAACTCTACGACACGCTGTCTGAGGGGAAAGGTCGGGGGCCAGCGGCCCCGGAGCTGACGAGATCGAGGCGGGAGTCTCCCAAAAAGGGCCGGGAGTGTCCAGGGCGGTTTTGGTGGGATGGTGGTCCCTGGTTTCGCAGTTTGCGTCTCTTTTGTATTCATGCCATGGCGCCTGCTTACCCCAGTTATCCATTTCGCGACTCTCAAACGACCGCAGCGAGACCCTACCCACTACCCACTGCCCACTGCCCGCTGCATACTGCCTACTGCATACTGCCCACTGCCCACTGCCCACCGCCTACTGCCCACCATGGCCGGACGGCCCCGGGCGTGCTAAAGTCATGCTGTCACGCCCGCTGGTGACGGGACGCGGCCGCGGACAATGGAGTCTCAGACGACGCACAGGAGGCCCTCGATGAATTCGGCCGTCTTGGAAAAGGCGTATGCACTGGCCAAGGGGCGTTACGCCGAGCTCGGCGTGGATACCGAGCAGGCCCTGGAACGCCTGCGGCGGATCGCCGTTTCGGTCCACTGCTGGCAGGGCGACGACGTGGGCGGATTCGAGACCGACCGGGGGCTTACCGGCGGGGGCATCATGGCCACCGGAGACTATCCCGGCAAGGCCCGGAACCCCGACGAGTTGCGCCGGGACCTGGAAACGGCGTATAGCCTGATACCGGGTAGGCACCGGCTGAACTTGCACGCCAGCTACCTGGAAACCGGGGGCAAGCGGGTCGAACGCAACCAAGTCGAGCCGGCCCATTTTCAGCGGTGGATCGATTGGGCCCGGCAGATGGGCATCGGCGTCGATTTTAATTCCACCTTCTTTTCCCATCCCAAGGCCGAGGACGGCTTTACGCTGGCCCACCGCGACCAGGGTATCCGGTGTTTTTGGGTCGAGCACGGCATCGCCTGCCGCAGGATCGGCGAGGCGATCGGCCGCGCGCTGGGTTCTCCCTGCGTGACCAACGTATGGATACCCGACGGCTACAAGGACGTGACGATCGATCGCAAGGGCCCCCGCGAGCTGTTGAGGAAATCGCTCGACGCGGTCTTCGCCGACGCCATCGACCCGGCTTACAACCTCGACTCGGTGGAGTGCAAGTTGTTCGGCATCGGCACGGAGACCTACGTGGTCGGCTCCCACGAATTCTACCTGGGCTACGCCATCGAGAACAAGACGCTCCTCTGTCTGGACGCCGGGCATTTTCATCCCACCGAGACGATCGCCGACAAGATCTCCTCCGTGCTGATCTTCCTCGACGAGATCCTCCTGCACGTCAGCCGCGGGATCCGCTGGGACAGCGACCACGTGGTCATCCTCAGCGACGAGCTGCGGGCGATCGCCGAGGAGCTGGTCCGGGGCGATTACCTCGACCGGGTACACATCGGCCTGGACTTCTTCGACGCCAGCATCAACCGCATCGCCGCCTGGGTGATCGGCACCCGGGCGATGCTCAAGGCCCTGCTGGGGGCCCTGCTCGAGCCGACCGAGAGACTCCGCGAGCTGGAAATGGAAGGCGACTTCACCGCCCGGCTGGCCATGACCGAGGAAGCAAAGACGCTGCCGCTGGGTGCGGTCTGGGACTACTACTGCCTGAAGCAGGACGTTCCGCCCGGAATATCCTGGATGGACGAGGTAAGAGACTACGAGGAGAAGGTGACCGGCAAGCGATAGCTCCCTCTCCCGTTGGGAGAGGGCTGGGGTGAGGGATAAGCCGGCATCGAAACATCCGTAACGCGAACCACGAAGGAGGCCGTCCCGTGGCGGCAATCGACACCGGCAGCAGCATCCTGAAACGCCTGGACCGGCTCAACGAGTTCGACCGGGAACCGGTCGCCGAGGACAGATTGTATGGGGGAGCGTATTTCGCCGCCAGTTACGCGGGCGAGCATGTGGCCGCCACGGAGTTCGTCATCGGCGCCCTGTTCGTGAGCTGGGGTGCCGGCGCGCTGGACATCCTAGTGGGGCTCCTGTTGGGCAACCTGCTGGCCGTGCTCTCCTGGACGTTGGTCTGTGCGCCGATCGCCACCCAGACACGGCTGACGCTCTACTGGTACCTTCGCAAGATCGCCGGCCCGATGGTGATGGTCGTGTACAACGTACTGAATGCGGTTCTGTACTGCATTCTGGCGGGGTGCATGATCACGGTATCCGCCTCCGCGGTCCGGATTGCCTTTGACGTGGCGCCGCAGACGGGATGGATTCCCACGGATCCCTACTTCGTGTTCGTGGTGATTGCGGTGGGGGCGGTGGTGGTCACGTTGGCGATTCTGGGATTCAAGCGGCTTGCCCAGTTCGCCTCGGTGTGTGCTCCCTGGATGCTGTTGATGTTCGTTGCGGGTGCGTTGGTGATGCTGCCGCAATTCGGGCGAATCACCGGCCCGGCCGATTTCTGGCGGATCGCGCAGGAGCACGTCTGGAAGGGACCCGCCCCCGGACAGACCGACGCGATTGGGTTCTGGCACGTGGCCGCCTTCGCCTGGATCTGCAACCTGGCCATGCACCTGGGGCTCTCGGACATGGCGTTGCTGCGTTACGCGAAACGTTCCAGCTACGGGCTCTATTCCGCGTTCGGGATGTATCTGGGCCACTACCTGGCGTGGATCTGCGCGGGCATGATGGGGGCCGCCGTGGCCGCGATGCCGGACATGGCCTCTCTTGCCGAACTCGACGCCGGGGAAGTGGCGTTTCGGGCCCTGGGCTTTGCCGGTGCGATCGCCGTGGTGATCGCCGGATGGACCACGTCGAATCCGACGCTGTACCGTTCCGGGCTGGCGTTGCAGGTGGTCACGCCCGGTTGGCCCCGCTGGCTGGTCACGTTGGTTGCCGGGACGGTGACCACCGCCATTGCCTGCTTCCCCTTCGTGTTCCGGCACCTGTTGGGGTTTGTGGCCATCTACGGGATCATGCTTGCGCCGGTGGGGGCGATTGTGGTCGCCGAGCACTGGATCTTCCCCCGGATCGGGCTTACCCGGTACTGGTGCTCGCGGAAGCGGCTGTTGCTCAACTGGCCGGCCTTGGTCAGTTGGGGAGTGGGCCTGGCGTTGGCGGCTACCTGCTGGAGCGTCAAGTTGATCACGGGGTTGATGGTGGAAGCCGGCAGGTTGGAGGAGCCGATCGAGATCGTCCACGAGTTCTTTCTGGTGATTCCGGTGTGGATCGTCACCACGGTGTTTTACATCGGTCTGGCTGCGGTGGCCGGCGCGCGGGAGTCGCTACCCGAGCTGCCGGAAGAGATCCCCGCCGCGGATTCGCCGCCGAGCGAAGTTCGGGGTCGCAAGCCGCCGGCCGCCGGGTTATACTATTTCTCGGGCGCCGTGGCCCTGGTGTGTCTCGTGCTCTGCCTGGTGCTTCCGCTGTTGGTCTTTGCGGGAAAAATGGAACCGCAGCTCTTCAAGTGGCTGCTGATCTGGGTCACGCTGGTCTATTTTGCCGGCGCGGTCACCTGGATCAGTCACCGAGAGAAACGCAAGTCGGCCTCGGCCACCTGACCGACCGTGCCCGATTCCCTTTGTGGCACGGATGGATTGATAATCTGGCGCAGAACCGGTATGCTAATGGTAATTGGAGCCTGTATACCCCCAGCGACGTAGGCTGGAGTGCCATCGGCTGGAATCGGGTGGGCCCTGTCAACCCGGGAGAATCGGAACCGTGTCGGGGAGAATCCGGCACGGCTTCACTCAAGGGAGTTTGCTTCATGACGTGTTCGCACCGACTTTCCCGGCGACGTTTCCTCGCGCGGACGGCCACCGCGGCCGCTGCCGGCGTCGCCGCACCGTACTTCGTGTCGCAGCGGGTGTTGGCCGCAGCGGGGCGTCCGGGCGCCAACGATCGGGTGATCATCGGTTTTGTCGGCACCGGTGGTCGCGCCCGCCAACTCATGGACCACGTGCCGGCCGGCGGGCGGATTGTGGCCATTTCCGACTGCTATCTTCAGCGCTACCTCGACACGCTCAAGGAAAAGCAGAAGGACTGGAACGCCTACCAGTACTATCAAAAGATGTTCGACGCGGAGAATCTCGACGCGGTGGTGGTGGCCACGCCGGATCACGCCCGGGTGTTGCCTTGTATCCGTGCCTGCCAGGCGGGTTTGGACGTCTACGCCGAGAAGCCGCTGACCCTGACGATCCGCGAAGGCCGTGTGTTGGTCGAAGCGGTGCGGAAACACAAACGGGTGTTTCAGGTTGGCTCGCAGCAGCGGACGATGGAAATGAACCGCTTCGCCTGCGAGCTGGTCCGCAGTGGGGGAATCGGCAAGATCAGGAAAGTGCAGGGCATCTGCTATACCGGCCCGCGCGACTATCAAGGCCTGCCCGAGCAGCTCATTCCCGAGGGCGACGACTGGGACGTCTGGCAAGCCCAGACCGAGGCCCGGCCGTTCAACCACGCCCTCCAGTTCGGCTGGATGGCATGGCGGGCGTATTCGGGAGGTGAAATGACGAACTGGGGTGCCCACGGCGTGGACCAGATTCAGTGGGCCCTGGGCAAGAGTCTTACCGGGCCGGTGGAGATCTGGCCGGTCACGGCCGGCACGCACGGCAAGGTTTCCATGCGCTATGCCAGCGGCATCCAGGTGGACTACGCGTTGGAGCGCGGTCCGGCGGGTGGTGGCATCTTCACCGGCAGCGAGGCGAAGATCGAGATCAACCGCAACAAGTTCGTCACCAATCCGCCCGATTTCGTCAAGGATCCGCCCGACCCGGCCGAGGCCCGGTCGTGGGAAGGCCCGGGCTGGATCGCCCGACCGCATATCCAGAACTGGCTCGACTGCATCAAGACCCGCGGGCGTCCCAACGCCGACGTCGAGATCGGCCACCGCTCGATCAGCATCTGCCATTTGGTAAACATCGCCCGGCAGATCGGCCGCCGTCTCCGCTGGGACCCGGACAAGGAAACCTTTCCCGGCGACGACGAGGCCAACGCCTACCTGGACCGTCCCCGGCGCAGAGGCTGGGAATTGCCGGAGTTGACCTAATACCTCAAGGAGGTTGCGATGATCAACAGAGCGTGGATGGCCGCAGCCCTCTTGGGCAGTCTGCTGCCGGTGACGGCCACGGCCCAAGAGATCACGGCCGCTTCCGCCAAGTACAAGGCGCTTACGTGTCCGCTACCGACGCTTGGCACCACCTGGGCGATACTCAAGCATGACGGCGCGAACCGGCCGGCAGAACCGTATCTGTCGTCGCTGGGGCAAGGTGAAGCGGGCACGGGCATGGTCAGCTCGCCGCAGTTTCGGATCGCCGGCGAGAAGATCACCTTCACCCTCCGCGGTCATGACGGACAAGGCGGCGGACGCAGTGAGAACTACATCGCCCTGGTCGACGTTCGCAAGGGCAGGACGCTCAAGAAGACCATGGCTCCCGGCGACGACACCCTGAAGGAGCTGTCATGGGACGTAGGCAAGCTGAAGGGGATGGAAGTCCGGATCGAAGTGCACGACGGCAACAGTGGCGGGGCGTTCGCCTGGCTGGGCGTGGGACGGATCGACGCCGGGGTGTCGCTGAAGGTCGATTTCCGCCAAGGGATGCCCAAGGGTTGGAAACTGCCACAACCGAAGGGGAACGTCCGCTACGAAACACTGACTGGCGGCGTGCCGTTTCAGCGCAACGCGGCGGCGTTCAGCCTGATACCCAAGACCGGCGCAGGGGAGATTCCCTGCGGGTTTGCCGCCGAGCGGCTCTGTTTCCTGGGCTGCACGGTGGCCGGCGGCAAGGCGCTGAAGACCTACGGAGGCATCGAGATCCACTACCGGAACGGCTCGCCGGAGGTCTTCCCGCTGATGTGTGGCTTCACGCTCGACGGGCAGCACAAGCTGCTCAGCCGGTCGATGGCCATGTATCTTCACGCCTCGGCTGATCCCTTTCAGCACTTCCTTGTGATTGCACCGCGGGACGAGGTGATCGAAAAGATCCGGCTGGTGGCGGGGCCCGATCGAGGCCCCATCCCGCGGATCACCGCCGTCACCTGCGAGACGACGGGCGAGAATGATCATCTGATGCCGTTGCCGAAGAGTGCTCCTTCGGCCGAAGAAGCCGCCTGGATCAAATCGCACAGTATTTCGGCCGATTCGCCCAAGCTCGGCCGGATCATGGAAGAGATCCGTAAGGCACACAAGATGCCTTCGGCCGCCGCGGCATCCACAATCCGCTTCCAGAGACATAAGCTCGACGGGGCGTTCCGCAGCGAGGGCGTGGCCGTGGCCGACTTCAACGGCGACGGCCGGCTGGACATCGCGGCCGGCAACGTCTACTATGCCGCGCCCGACTGGAAGATGTGCCCGATGCTGGCAGAGCCGAAGGAGTTCAATCGCAACGGCTATAGCGACGCCTTCCTCTGCTTTGCCGACGACGTCAACCGCGACCGAATGATGGATCTGATCGTGGTGGGGTATCCCGGGCAACAGACGCACTGGCTGGAGCATCCGGGCAAGGGCGGCGGGGTGTGGCAGAAGCACTTGGCCGTGGCACGGACGGGCAACGAGAGTCCCGCCTACGTAGACGTTGACGGCGACGGCCGCCGCGAACTGCTCTTTGTGGACGCAGGGCGGTGTGTCTTGGCCCAACCGGGGAAGGTCCCGACCGGGCCTTGGAGCGTCCGGGCCCTCTCGGGCCCCGGCGATCCCGCTCCCGGCCACGGGCTGGGGGTCGGCGACGTCAACGGCGACGGGCGCCGGGACGTGCTCATCCCGAACGGATGGTGGGAAGGTCCCCAGAAGGCAAGCCGGCAGCCATGGCGATTCCACAGCGCAGGACTCTTCGGCGGCGCTCAACTGTGTGTCGCGGACCTCGACGGCGACGGCGACAACGACGTGCTGGGCAGCAGCGCCCACGCCTACGGCATCTGCTGGTGCGAACAGACGCCGGAGGGGTGGCGGATTCACGAAATCGACAAGGGCGATTCTCAGACGCACGCGCTCCATCTGGCCGACCTCAACGGCGACGGGCTGATCGATTTCGTCACCGGCAAGCGTTTTTGGGCCCACAACGGCCACGATCCGGGCTCCTACGAGCCGGCCGTTCTGTGCTGGTTCGAACAGAAGCGCAAGGACGGCCGTCCGGACTGGATCAAGCACCAGATCGACGTCGACAGCGGCGTCGGCCTGCACTTTCAGATTGTCGACTTGGGCGGCGACAAGCTGTTGGACGTGGTTACCTCGAACAAGAAGGGCGTCTACTACTTCCAGCAAGTGCGGAAGTAGTAGACCAACAGCCCTGGCTTGATAACCTTGTTGGGGCGGCCGAAGAATAAGTTGTGGGAGGCGACTCTGTCGGCGACAAACGTGCGG
>CAZUAM010000040.1:0-19643 GCA_964618095.1 uncultured Planctomycetaceae bacterium
CTGGGTGCAAGGGCAGGCAAGCCGCCCATGGCACCCAATAGCTCATTGTCCGTGCAGGGCTCAATAATGCATCGTACCTCTGCGCCCGCGGCTTGTCGAGTCCTGCCGGCTGGACGCCCAACTGTTGAAGAAGGTCGGCAGCTTTTATTTCGGCGAGGCAAGCGGCAGGTCTTTCCACCGGCTCGACTCGTGCGTCTCGACCTTGCCTTGCGGGGCGCGGACGATCAGCGCCGCCGCGCCGGGAGTGTTCTCGATCAGCTTCAGCCCCTGCTGCGGTCCCAGCACGCTGACGGCCGAGGCCAGCCCGTCGGCTACGATCCCCTTGGGGGCCACCACCGTCACGCTGCTGTGGTCGGTCAACCCCAGGCCGGTTCGGGGGTCGACGATGTGAGAGTACCGCCGCCCACCGATCTCCACGTATTGCCACGTGTCGCCCGAAGTGGCAATCGCCGCGCGGCTCAGCAGCACGATCCGGCTGGGCGGGCCGTCGGCCTCGAGCCGGGCGATGCCGATCCGCCAGCCGCGCTTGCCGGGCGGGGGATCCCCCAGCGCGATGTCGCCTCCCGCGTCGATCAGCGCCCGGCTTAGGCCCCGTTTCTGAAGCACCGCCAGGGCCTCGTCCACCGCGTATCCCTTGGCAATGCCCCCCAGGTCCAGCCGCATCCCGGGCTTCAGCAGTTCGACCGCGCGGCGCCGGGAGTCGAGTCGCACGAGCCGGTAGCCGACCAGCTCGCGGGCCGGTTGGAGACGCTCCGGCGAGGGCAAATGACGCTGGCGTCGGGCCCTCCGCCAGAGGCGGACCACCGGCCCGACCGTCGCGTCAAACGCCCCTCCCGATCGCCGGGAAAGTGCCTGGGCCTGGGAGAGGACCCGCCACAGGTCCTCACTGACCGTCACGGCCTTCCCCTCTGCGGAGGCACTCCCCAGGCGCCGGAGCTCGCTTTCCGGGTCGTAATCGCTCAGGATGGCGTTGAGTTGACGGATCCGGGAGAAGGCCGCCTCGGCGGCCCTGCTTGCAGCCGCGCCGTCGGGCGCATACAATACGATCTTTATCGGCACGGCCATTTCCGTCCGGGTAAACTGGAAACGGTCCGACCCCGGCTCGCCGGCCGCAGCCGCCGAAATACCTACCCCCAACAGCCACGCAGCCATCAGCCTTCCCATCCGGGCAGGTCCCTCCAGGTTCAAGGTTGAGCCTGGATTTTCGATGCTATGGTTTTCAAGAGATTGGAGAGCTTCCCTAAATGACCAGCGTAGTCAGTAACCGGCCCGTAGTGCAAGCGTCTTTGTTGGCCTCTGCCCTGGCGACCGCCCTGTTGCTGGGCTGCACACCTACTACCTCCGAGCAGCCTCCACCTGCGATAACCACCTCGACGGGCATTCCAGCGACGCCCGACGTGGAGTCGCCGTCGGAAGGCGGCCTCCCGGACCCGGAAGAAGCCCCCGGAGAAGCGCAAGGCACCCCTGCCGAAACGGAAGGACCTGCCGGAGAAGCGCAAGGCACCCCTGCCGAAACGGAGGGACCTCCCGGAGAAGCGCAAGGCACCCCTGCCGAAACGGAAGGCCCTCCCGGCGAGACGGAAGCGGCCCCTGGGGAAACGGAAAAGGCTCCCGGGGAAGCCGCTCCCGGCGAGAACCCGACGTCCGAGAACAAGTTCAATCCAACCTGGGTGCCCACGGTGGCTTGGCTTCCGGAGCCGGTTGGGGTTCCCGAGTCGAAGGCCGAGCAAGAGGCCGACATGAAGCCGTACACGGAGGAGATTCCCAGTTCGGTTCCCGGTACGGACGTGACGTTCGAGATGGTGCCGATCCGCGGCGGCAAGTTCATGATGGGCAGTCCCGTTGACGAAAAGGAGCGCAACGACGACGAGGGCCCGCAGCACGAAGTGGCCATCGAGCCGTTCTGGATGGGCAAGTGTGAAGTCACCTGGGACGAGTACGAGCCTTGGGGCCTGGGGTTGGATCAGCAGCGGCGGGAAATCACCGGCGTGAAGCCCACCGAGCGCGACACGTTGACCGATGCCATCGCCCAGCCCACCAAGCCCTATTCAGACATGACCTTCAGCATGGGCAAGACCGGCTATCCGGCCATTTGCATGACGCAGCTTGCCGCCAGGATGTATTGCAAGTGGCTTTCGGCCAAGACCGGCCGCTTCTACCGGCTGCCCACCGAGGCCGAGTGGGAATACGCCTGCCGGGCGGGAACCGCCACCGCCTATAGCTTCGGCGACGATCCGGACGAATTGGACGACTACGCCTGGCACTTCGACAACAGCGACGACAAGTATCATAAGGTCGGCCAGAAGAAGCCCAATCCCTGGGGCCTGCACGACATGCACGGCAACGTCTCGGAATGGGTGCTGGATCAGTACGTTCCCGACTATTACAAGACCTTTGCCGGCAAGACGACTACCCGACCGCTGGCCGTGCCCACCAAGCTATATCCCCGCGTGGCCCGGGGTGGTTGCTGGGACGACGATCCCGACGGGCTCCGCAGCGCCGCCCGGCTGGGTTCAAGCATTGATTGGAATATGCAGGACCCGCAGATCCCGCAAAGCATCTGGTATCACACGGAGATCTATTGTCCGGGCTTCCGCGTGGTGCGTCCCTTGCGCGTCCCCGACGGGGAGGAGGCCAAGCTTTACGAGCCGGATTACAAGGCGGTGAAGGAGTACCAAGAGGCCCAAGCGGGCAAACAGTAGAGAAGTGGCAGAAAGCACGAGAGTCTGAGTCTGATTTCCTTTAGTCCAAGGAGTAATAAGAATGAGCGACGCGAAGAAACCTTCCCGCCGGGAATTCCTCAAGGGTTCCACGGCCGCGGTGGCCGGCACCGCGCTGGCCGGCAGTTTGAGTATCGCCCGCAGTGCACACGCGGCGGGTGACGACAAGATCCGCATCGCGCTGATCGGCTGCGGAGGACGTGGCAACGGGGCCGCCGGCAATAACCTTAGGGGGTGTGAGAACACTGAGATCGTGGCCGTCGCCGACGCCTTCGAGAGAGCGTCCAAGGGAGCCGCCAAGCGCTTCAACGTTTCTCCCGAAAAGACGTTCTGGGGCCTGGACGCATACAAGAAGGCGATCGCGGCCGGCGTGGACATGGTGATTATGGCGACGCCTCCCGGCTTTCGCCCCATTCAATACAAGGCCGCCATCGAGGCCGGCAAGCACGTCTTCATGGAGAAGCCTTGCTGCGTCGACGCGCCCGGCTACCGGATGCTGGTCGCGGCCAACAAGCTGGCCGATCAGAAGGGCCTCAAGGTGGGCGTCGGCTTGCAGCGCCGCCATAACTCGGGCTACGTCAACGGCATCCAGAAGATTCACGACGGAAAGTACGGTGACCTGATCCTCTTGCAGGCCTACTGGAACGGCGGCGGCATCTGGCATCGCGGCTCCAGCCCGGACCGGACCGAGATGGGAAACCAGGTCAACAACTGGTACCACTTCGTCTGGCTCAGCGGCGACAACATCTGCGAACAGCAAGTCCACAACCTTGACGTCTGCAACTGGGCCAAGGACGCCCACCCCGTTGAGGCCAACGGCATGGGGGGTGGCGAAATCCGCCGCAAGATCGCCAAGCAGACGGAGATCTTTGATCATCACTTCGTCGAGTTCACCTACGCGGACGGATCGAAGATGTACAGCCAGTGCCGGCACGTACCCGGCTGCTGGAACCCGGTTTCCGAACACGCCTTCGGAACCAAAGGCAGCGGTGGGATGGGCGACAGCGGCAACGCGTCGGATCGCAACGGCGTTCCCTTCAAGTTCGGAGACTACGACCAGGAGCACTACGCGTTGGTCGAGGCGATCCGCAACGGCAAGCCTTACAACGAAGGACACTACGGCGCCACCAGCAGCATGACCGCCGTGCTCGGCCGCATGGCCACCTACAGCGGCAAGGTCGTCAAGTGGGATGAACTCGTGAAAAAGGGAAAAGCCCTGGCCCCCGGCATCGAGGACTACACCTTCGATACCACGCCGCCGATCCTGCCCGATGCCAGCGGCGTGTATCCCCAGGCGGTCCCGGGAGTCTACAACCCCTACGCCTGATCCGCCCCACGGGCCAGTAAGCAGCGGGAGGGCCGCCCAACTGCGGCCCTCCCGCGCTTTCAAACCATCCCCAGCAGGCTCGCACCATTAGTAGGGAGAGCCGTTTAGCCTCCGCGGCCACGCGGCGTGTCTTCCCGGCGTGGACGCCGGGGCCAAACTGGCGGTTTCGGCAAATCGCCAGTACGTGTACGTTCTCCAAGGGCGGCCGCCAGCTAGTTCGCGGCCGGCCTTTTCTGTGGTATGATGGTGTTCGCTGCCAGCAGAGAGGCGTGAAGGGGCGGTTCAAGTTTCGGAGTTCAAGGAGTGCGACTATGAATAGTCCCAAGCAGCCTTCCCGCCGCGAGTTCCTCAAGAGTTCCACGGCCGCAGTGGCCGGCACGGTCCTGGCCGGTAGTTTGAACGTCGCGCGCAGCGCACATGCCGCCGGCGGTGACCAGATCAAGATCGCCTTGATCGGTTGTGGCGGACGCGGTAGCGGCGCCGCCAGCGACTGCATGCACGTGCCGGACGACATCAAGCTGGTTGCCGTCGCCGATGCCTTCGAAGATCGGGCCCGCAACGCGCTGAAGGGATTGAAAACGCAGTTCGGCGACCGAGTCGACGTGCCCGAGGACCGCATTTTCGTGGGCTTCGACGCCTACCGGAAGGCGATCGACTGCAGCGCGGACCTGGTCCTGTTGGTGACCCCTCCCGGCTTTCGCCCGATGCATTACAAGGCGGCCATCGAGGCCGGCAAGCACGTCTTCATGGAAAAGCCGGTCTGTGTGGACGCCCCCGGGTTCCGCTCGGTAATAGAAACCAACAAGCTGGCCGAGCAGAAGGGCCTGAAGGTCGCCGTGGGACTGAACATGCGCCATACGCCGCCCATCGCGGAGACCGTCCGGCGGATTCACGACAGCGCCGTCGGCGCCCCCGCGTTCCTCCGCTGCTACGGCAACAACGCCGGCGTCTGGGTCCGCCCCCGAACGCCCGATCAGACCGAAATGGAGTACCAGATGCGCAACTGGTACTACTTCAACTGGCTCTGCGGCGATCTGATCGTGGAGCAGACCGTCCACATGATCGACGCCTCCAATTGGGCCAAAGGCGATCATCCCGTGGAAGCCAACGGCATGGGCGGGCGCGAAGTCCGCAAGGGCAAGGACCACGGACAGATCTTCGACCACCACGCCGTGGAGTACACCTATGCCGACCGCACCAAGCTCTTCTGCCAGTGCCGCCACATCCCCGGCTGCTTCAACTCCTCCGAGGTCGTCGTCCACGGCCCCCACGGCGTGGCCAGTCTCCGGGGAACGATCACGGGCAAGAATCCCTGGAAGTACGCCGGCGGGCGAGTCAGCGGACACCGGCAAGAGCACGTCGACTTGATCGAGGCAATTCGCAAAGATAAGAAGTACAATGAAGCCCGATACGGGGCCACCAGCAGCATGACGGCCGTGTTGGGCCGGATGGCGACCTACTCCGGTCAGGTCGTCCACTGGGACGACGCGGTGGCCAAGGGCCCCGACGAGATGCCCGAGCGGTTCGCCTGGGACGCCGACCCGCCGGTGATGCCCGATGAGAACGGCAACTACCCCGTGCCCATCCCCGGCGTGTTCAAGCCCTATTGACGACGTGAGAGCCGATGCCCGCCCGAAACCTCTCGCCCTGTGGTCCTGGCGTAGCACGCCGGACCAGAGGGGCGTCCGGGCGATGCCATGCATCGAGTCTGCGAAATCCTCCACCGTGAGAGACATTACCCACGTCAATACCCCATATCGGTGGCAGGTCTTTTTTTCCCGGAATCGTTCGATTAAGGCCGGAGATGCTTGTCCTTTCCCACCGTTTGCGGTATGATCAAGCCTCGGTCGGGAGCAGCAAAAGCCCTCTGCCGTGCCCTCTTAAAATGCAATCTCGGCGCCCCGGAACCGCCGAGCCCTTCGTGCGATCTTGAGTATACGCTAATAGGGGGATGCTGTGTCATCTCTTCGCGGGATATCGACGGTGCGGCAGCCGACCTCTGATCGCCTCCTGGCAGATTTTCGCGGGCTCGATCCGGCCGATCCCCAGTACGCCACCGAGGTGGTCGACCGGATGTTGGCCGCCGGGCGGGCCGCCGGGGCCAGCGACCTGCATCTCCAGCCGGCCGCCGGGGGGCTCGAGCTGAAGTTCCGCATCGACGGCGTATTGCAGCCGGCCGCCACGTTCCCACCGGAGGTGGCCGTCAATATCATCACCCGGCTGAAGGTCCTGGCCAGGCTGTTGACCTACCAGACCGACAGCCCCCAGGAAGGCCGCGTCCGCACGCCCGACTGCCAACTCGAGATGCGCGTGGCCACCTTTCCTACCTTGCACGGCGAACGGGCGGTGGTGCGGCTGTTCGGCGGCTCCGGGCAATACGAGCAACTGGATGATCTGGGGCTGCACGCAGACATCGTCGAGCCCCTCGGGCGGCTGCTGGGCGAAACCTCCGGTGCGATCCTGGTCTCCGGCCCGGCAGGAAGCGGAAAGACGACCACGGCCTATGCCTGCCTGCGGGAGGTGGCCCGAGAGACTCGCGGGGCCCGAAGCCTGGTCTCCATCGAGGATCCCATCGAGCAGGCCGTCGACGGTGTGGCCCAGTCGCAGGTCAACCAGCCGGCCGGGCTCGACTTGGCCACCGGACTGCGGTTCCTGATGCGGCAGGACCCCGAGGTGATCATGGTCGGCGAGATCCGCGACCGGCCCACCGCCGAAGCGGCACTCCAGGCCTCCTTGACGGGCCATCTGCTGTTGAGTACGTTTCACGCGGGAAGCGCCGCCGAGACCGTCGGCCGGCTGTTGGACATGGGCATCGAACCCTACGTGTTGCGCAGCGGCCTGCTGGGGATCCTCTGCCAACGGCTCCTGCGGAGCCTCTGCTCGTGTGCCCGGGAGGCCGGCGACACCGACGCCCGGCTGGGGATGCCGGTCGAGCACGTCCGGGTCCCGGTCGGTTGTGACACCTGTGGCGGCACCGGTTATCAGGGGCGTTTCCTGCTGGTCGAGATGCTTACGCCGGAGCGTACGGAGCTGGGCCGGGCGATTCTCTCCCGCGCCGATACGACACACCTGGAGCAACTGGCCGTGCAGGTGGGGATGGTTACCCGTTGGCAGCGAGCCTACCAAGCGATCGAGGCGGGATTAACCAGCCCGGCCGAGGTCCGCCGTGTGTTGGGCTTTTCCGAACAGACAAACATGTCGGGGGTGTCCACGAATAGACCCCCATCTTAACATACGAACCCCTGGTTCCCAAGCTCCAGCTTGGGAACCGGCAGTGGGTTGTGGCGCGGTGCCGGGCCGCTCGGTTCCCAAGCTGGAGCTTGGGAACCAGATAAACGAGACAACCACGGATTCATAAAGCCGCGACCGTCGGTCGCGCCCAGAGATGACCAACCAGAGGATGCGCCGTATTCGCGCCACCACCGGTCGCAGCTTTATGGACTGCGGGCAGGGGCAGTAGCCGAAGGCAAAAAAGGGGACACGACTTGGCGCAACCGGATTCATCCCTTCCGGGCGCGATCACCCTGGATCAATTGATCGCCCTGAACGACGAGATCGCCGCACTGGTCCGTGCCGGGGTGCCCCTGGAACCGGCGCTGGCCGAACTCGGCGCCGAGATGCCCGGCCGGCTGGGAAAGATTGCCGTGATGCTCGCCGAGCGTGCTGGCCGCGGGCAGTCGTTGCCCGAGGTGCTCTCCGACGAGTCGGCCCAGTTGCCGCCGGTGTATCGGGCGGTGGTCGAGGCGGGGCTGCGCTCTGGCCGGCTGCCGGCGGCGCTGGAGGCCCTGGCCGTTTCGATTCGCCGGGTGGCCGAAACCCGGCGGGGCGTGGCCGTCGCGGCACTCTATCCGTTGCTGGTCCTGATGTTCGCCTGGGGTCTGTTCGCCTTCTTTGCCTACTTCAGCGCCGCCCGCATGGCTCCCGCCTTCAAGGCGTTCGACGTGGCCGGGCAGGGCCTCTTCCAGTGGTTGGCGCAATGTGGCCGGTGGGCCGGCTATTGGGGACCGGCGGTTCCACTGCTGATCCTGGTTCTGGCCGCCGTGTGGTGGTACCGTTCGAGTCGAGCTGCGCTGGCCGAGCCCCGCTTCGCCGGCCGGCTGCTGGGATGGTTGCCGTGGGTGGGACGGACCCTACGATGGTCGCGGGCGGCCACGTTCGCCGAAGTGCTGGCGTTGCTGGTCGAAAACCGCGTCCCGCTCGACGAAGGGATCGTGCTGGCGGCGGAGGCCTCCGGGGATCCGCGGATGGTGCCGGCCGCCCGGCAACTGGCCGCCGCGCTCGGTCGCGGCGAAAAGCTGGATCGCCGTCCTCCGGACGCCAAGGAGTTTCCGCCGCTGCTGGCGTGGCTGATGGCCACCGCCGAGCGGCACTCTGCGCTGTTGCCGGGGCTGAAGCACGCGGCCGACACCTATCACCGCCGAGCCCGGCACCAGGCCGAGCTGGCCCGCGTCTTGCTGCCGGTAGTGTTTATCCTGGTCCTCGGCGGAAGTGTCGCCCTGCTCTACGTGCTGACGCTGTTCGTGCCCTACACGTCGATGCTCAAGGCAATCGGAGGGACTTAAGCGCCGATGCCCAGATACCGTTACAACGCCGTCGATTCAGAGGGTAAGCCGGTCTCGGGCGAACTGGAAGCGGCCGGAGCCGAGGCTGCACGAGAGGAGCTGGCCGCTGCCGGATTGGACCCGCAAAGTATCTCCCTCTCCGAAATCCGCCGGCCGGCGCGGCGCGGGGGCTGGCTCTCCACCGAGGAGGCGGTCGAACTGGCCAGGGGCTTGGCCGAGCTGACCAAGGCCGGCTTGCCGCTTCCTGGCGGCCTGCGGGCCCTGGCCGGAGAGCTGCCCGGCGGTCGCCGGCCGTACGTCCTCTGGTACGTGATGCGACTGGTGGGACTATGGGGACTAGTACACCTTCTGGATCCCCGAACTCGACAGGAGGCTCGCCTACCGCGTGTCCTGCGGAAGATGGCCGACCAACTGGAAGCCGGAACCCCGCTGGACGCGGTGATCGAGGCCCAGGGACGCCGATTTCCGGCCCACCTCTGCGGGCTGGTGCTGGCCGGGCTGCGCAGCGGCCGGCTGGCCGAGGTCATGGAGGAATTCGTAGACCTCCAGCGGGCCCAGATCGAGCTGCGGCAGCGGGTCTGGCTCAGCCTGGCCTACCCGGTCGTGCTGGCGTCGCTCCTGTTGGCCATGGTCGTTTCCCTGCGGCTGTTTGTTACGCCCGGGTGTGTTCGGGTCCTCGAGGACTTCGGGGTTCAAGTGCCGCTGATGACACAAGTGTTCCTGCACACCATGGGTTCCGGAACGGGGAGCCTGGCGGGCGCCGCACTCCTGCTGATTGCGGCCGTCGTTCTGTTGGCGGCCATGTCCGGTGTTTCCTGGACAGGACCGTTGCCGTACGTGGTGCCGCTGACCGGGCCGTTGTGGCGTTTCGGCCGGTTGGCGGAGTTCTCGCGGCTGATGGGCGTGCTGCTCGAGCAGGAGGTCCCCCTGCCGGAGGCGCTCCGCTTAAGCGCGGCCGGACTGCGTAACCCCTACCTGGCAGAAGCGTGCCGCCAGGTGGCCCGGGGCGTGGAGTCCGGCCGGCCGCTGGCCGAGTGCCTGGCGTCGAACCGTCAGTTTCCTTCCGGGATGATCCCGCTTATCGACTGGGGCCAGCGGGCCCCGGCGATGGCCGACGCGTTTCGGGCCTCGGCCGAGATGTTCGAAGGCCGCGTCCAAACCCAAGGCATCTTGCTGGAGACCATCTTACTGCCGATCGCGTTCCTGATGATCGCGTTGTTCATCGGGTTCGTCCTGCTTGCCATGTTCGTGCCGATGATCTCGTTGATTCAACAGTTGACGTAGGAAGCCATGCCGTCGCAACCTGGATTGTTGGTCCTGACGGGTAGTCTCGGGGTAGTCGTGTTCGGCGTCGCCGTGCTGGTGGCACGGCTGCTGATCTCCGCCCCCCGGGATCTCGCCCGCGACGACTTGTTGGACTTGACGCTGGCGGTGACCGGCTGGGTGCTGATTGTGGCCGGCCTGTTGGGAACGTTTGTGATCTTGTTGCCGGCTGTCGGGTTGGCCTTGTTGATCGCCGTGGTGGCGGTGGTGGTCGAGACGCTGGTCAAGAACAGGTTGTCCAGGCAGTACGCGCTGTTGTGGCTGTTGACCGTGGCCGCCGAGCGGCTGATCCCCCTGGTCCCGGCCGTCGAGGCCTTTGCCCGCGAAACCGGCGGCTCCTTTGCCGGCCGCGCCCGCTACCTGGCCAACCTGCTCAGGACGGGTGTCTCGTTGCCCGATGCACTCCAGCGCCTGCCCGGGCTGCTCCCTCCCGACGTGCTGCCGGTGATCCGCGTCGGCTACGAGTCGGGGGCACTGGCGGCGGCCTTGCGCCAGGTCGCCTCGGTACGCGACTTTCGGCGGCCGCTCTGGCTGGCGGCGGCCGGAAGGCTGGTCTATCTGATGGTGGTGGTGGCCGTCGGCACCTCAATCGTCGGCTTTGCGATGTTCAAGGTCGTGCCGTCGTTCCAGAAAATCTTCGCCGATTTCGACGCGGAGTTGCCGCCGACGACAGAAATGCTGATCAACGCGTCGTGGGCATTTGTCACGTGGTGGCCGTTGCTGGTGCCGCTGTGGATGCTCTTGGGCCTGTTGTACCTTTACGTGCTGCTGCGATACTGCGGCCTGATCCACTTCGAGCTGCCCGGCACGAATTGGCTGGCCCGCCGGCTCGATACGGCCACCATCCTGGAGACGCTGTCCCTGGCGGCAGAGCACCGGCGCCCCCTGCCCGAGGCGTTTGCCACCCTGGCGCGAACCTATCACAAGGCCTCGATCCGCGGCCGGCTCCGCGGCGTGGTGGGCGACCTCGACCGCGGCGCCGATTGGTGCCAGAGCCTGTTTGCCCGCGGCCTGATCAGGCGGGCCGACCGGGCGATCCTCCAGGCGGCCCAGCAGGCCGGCAACCTGCCCTGGGCCATGCGGGAGATGGCCGACAGCAACCGCCGACGCCTGGCCTACCGGCTCTACGCCCTGATACAACTACTGTTCCCGCCCTGTGTCCTCGTGCTGGCGGGGTTCGTGATGTTCGTCGTGGTGAGCCTGTTCATTCCACTGATTTCACTGATCCAGAGTATGGTGTGAGCATGACCCGACGCGGCATGACTGTCCTGGAGCTGTTGTTTGCCGGCGCGCTGCTGGCGACCTTGATGGCCGTCTGCCTGCAAATGCTCTCCGCGGCGGCCGCCCAGCGCCGGGCGACCGAAGATCGGCAGGCGGCCATCCGCGAGGCCGCCAACCTGATGGAACGCCTCGGCACCGTCCCCTTCGACCGGCTCACGCCCGAGGGCGTCGGCGCCGTGCAGCTCTCCGACGAGGCCCGCCGGGCGCTGCCCGAGGCAGAGCTGCAAGTCCAGCTCAGCAGCCCACCCGACCAGCCCGAGGCAAAGCGGATCGTGGTCCTGCTGCGATGGCAAGATCGAACCGGCCGGTTCCTCCAACCCGTCCGCCTGGTGGCCTGGAGGTATCAAGGGATTTGGGATTTGGGATTTGGGATTTAGGATTTAGGATTTGGGATTTGGGATCGACGGAATTCAAACCCGAAAACTGATGGCTGAAAGCTGATAGCTGAAGGCTGACCATGAACCGACGACGTGGGGTCTCTTTGATCGAGATGATCGCGGCGATGGGTATCGGCGCGGTGATGATGGGAGTCGCCGTGTCGCTGCTGTACACCCTGCTGCGGACCGAAGGCTCCGGCCGGGAGCATCTCCGCCACAGCAGCGTGCTGGGGCGCCTGGCCGACCAGTTCCGCCGCGACGTCCACGAGGCAAAGTCCGTGGGAGACCTCTCCGACGGCGAGGAAACTGTGGGAGGCGTCTCCGACGGCGAAGGCCGACAATTCGAGCTGGCACCCGGCCGGACGGTGACCTACCGGCTGGAGCCCGGCACGCTCGTCCGCAGCGAACAGGTCGACGGGGAGGTGCAGCGGCGGGAGTCGTTCGCGCTGCCGCCCGGCACCACGGCGTCGATCCGAATCCAGGCCGGCACGGATCCGACGATCGTCAGCCTGATGATCACGCCGGTGGCCGAGCCAGCGAGGCAACCGGGCCGACGGACCGCACGCATCGACGCGGTGCTGGCCAGGGACCGTCGCTTCACCAGCTCGGAAGAGCCGTAGGAGGCAACAGCGTGAACAACTGCCTTGCGAAAACCGCAGACAGCCGCCGCCGCCGGGGCGCGGTCCTGGTGATGGTGCTCGTCTGCATGATGGTGGCCCTGGTGATCTTGACCTCGCTGGTGAAGCTGGCCGCTGCCGGGCGGCGGATGACCGACCGGCAGGCGTGGCAGGTGCAGGCGAGCTGGCTGGCCGAATCGGGCCTGGAACGGGCGGCCTGGCGGCTGGCCGCCGATGCCGACTATACGGGCGAGACCTGGACCCTCTCGGCCGATCAGCTTGCCGCAGCCGACGCCGCGGTGGTCCGGATCGAAGTGGAAACCATACCCGAACAGCCAAACCGGCGCCTGGTCCGTATCCGGGCCGATTACCCCGATCATCCCCAGCACCGCTCCCGGCAAAGCAAGCAGGCAGTGGTGCAACTGGCACCCTAAAGTTTAGCCGTCGCCGGCACGGCCGCACAGCGTTTAGCCGTCGCCGGCACGGCGACGCTGAGAACAGCAAGGAGAACACAATGCCCACTCGCAAACTGCGCGGTTTTACCCTGATCGAGCTGTTGGTGGTGATCGCCATCATCGGGATCCTGATCGCCCTGCTGTTGCCGGCGATTCAGGCCGCCCGCGAGGCCGCCCGGCGAGCAACCTGCGCAAACAACCTCACCCAACTAGGCGTCGCCTTGCAGCACTACCAGGCGGCCCACGAGGTCCTGCCCCCGGGCACGATCAATCCCCAAGGCCCCATCCGCAGCCTGCCGAAGGGCTATCACATGGGCTGGTTGGTCCAGTTGTTGCCCTACGTCGAGGAGGGCGTCACCTTCAAGAACGTCGATTTCTCCGTGGGCGTCTACCACAAGAACAACGCCCCGGTCCGCAACCTCGGCATTGCGCTGTTTCGCTGCCCATCCTACAGCGGCCTGCAGTGCCTGCCGCCCGAGGCGCCCGTCGCTTGGGTAAGCAACTACGCCGGATGCCATCACGACGTGGAGGCCCCTATCGACGAGGACAATCACGGCGTGTTCTTCCTCAACAGCCACATCAGCTCCCGCGACGTCACCGACGGCACCACCCACACGATTTTCGTGGGCGAGAAGCTGGGCGGTCCTCAGGATCTCGGCTGGATGTCGGGTACCCGGGCGACCTTGCGGAACACCGGCACGCCGCTTAGCATGACCGCGGGGGGTTTGGGGGGCGTTGGACCCGACTGGGACGAAGGCCTCGAAGAAGCAGAACCGCCCGGGGGCCCTGCCGCCGACAAGGCAGCGCTGCAAGTTGGAGGATTCGGCTCCGAGCACGCCGGCGGCGGGAACTTCCTGTTCGGCGACGGTGCCGTCCGGTTGATCTCGCAAGCCATCAACACCAAAGTGTACCAGCAACTCGGCCACCGCGCCGACGGAAAACTCCTCACCGACGGCCCGACTCGCTGACAAGGGATGGTAAACCAGGCCGCCACCGGATAGGAACCATGCACCGCAAGGGCTTTTCACTGGCCTCGCTGCTGCTGCTGACGGCCGTGGTGGCCGTCTTCCTGGCGGCTATCTGCACCATCTGGCTGCACCCCGGCCGAGGGCCGGCCCAGCCGGATGTGCCGGCCGGCCCCAGTCTCAACGAAGCCCTGGCCGCGGGGTGCGGGATCGGCGGATTGATCGTCGGATCGGTGGTGGGGCTGGTGATCGGCGTCAATCAGGCCCGGCCGCTGCGGGGGGCCTTCCTGGGGACGTGCGTCGGCATGATCGCCGGGGCGGCAAGCGGAGTGCTGCTGGCCGTGCCCGCTAAGACGCTGCCGATCGCCGTCGGATCGCTGGTGATCGTGCTCTTCGGCGCGGTGGTGCGGCGCTACTCAAGCGGGCCACCAAGTCCATAGCCTGATCTGCGGTGGCACCCGGCGGCTACGGTTCGGGAAGCTCCATCGATAGAATGGGCGTGGGCGTGACCTGGATCGGTTGGGCGTCGAGGTGGCGATACTCGGGCTCGAGCCCGGCCCGGGCCGCGGCCGCCTTGGGGAATTTCGGGTCGTCCGGGCCGATCCCCAGCGTGTTATCGCGGAACGTGTGCCAGTCCTGGCGGCTCTGGTTGTAGCGGATCAGCCGGTTCGCCGTGTCGTAGATCACGTTGCCCTCGACCAGGAACTGCTTGCTTCCCTGGTCGAAGAAGATGCCGTTGTTTTCCGCCCGGCCGGTGAACCGGCTGCGGTGCACCGCGTGGATCAGGTTGCCCCGCAACACAGAACCCGGCTGGAGCCCCAGGGAGTAGATCCCCCCGCCGTCGGCCAGCAGCATCATCGCGTCGTGGATGTGGTTGTACTGGATCAGGTTCTCGCGGCACGCGGTCGGCTGATCGTTCCAACTCCAGCCCACCGAGACGTCGCTGTAGGGAAATCGCCGGATCACGTTGTGGCTCAGCTCGGTCCGGGCGGCGATGCCGATCCAGACGCCGTGGGCCGAGTAGTGCACCAGCCCGCCGTCGGAGATCACGTTGTTTGTCACCCGGTTGCCGGTGGGCGTGACCGGTGGCGGGCTGTTGCGGCTGGTCACCCCCACCATCACCCCGCCCCCGCCCAGATCGAAGAAGCGGTTGCCGATCACCTGGTTCTGGTGGCAGCCGGCGCCCAGTCGCATCGCGTAACCGCCCAGGTGGGCCAGCGTGCAGCGCTCGATGCGGCAGTGCCGGGCGGCCTCGAGATCCACCGCTGCCGGCAGATCGATCATTCCCTGTCTGGAGCTGTAGCCTTCCGGCGGCAGGGTCCAATGGGTGTGGCTGAAGACCAGCCCGCGGAAGACAACGTGCTCGACGTACGCCTCCTTTTCCAGATCGCCGGCTACCCGCACCAGCCCGTCGGTCCGCGGCGCCACGACCACCAGTTGGTCCATCTGCTCGCCGGCAAGCGGCCGGTAGCTTAGCGTGCCGGTTCGACGATCGAGGTACCACTCGCCCGGCCGGCCCAGCGCCTCCCGGACGTTTTCGGCGAAGTAGGGGTTGCGGCCGTCCTGGTACCAATGCCCGATGCGGTAGACCGGATATGCAGTGAACCGGACCACGTGCCGCTCGGGGTCCAACTCCGCGATCCGCAGCCGCGAGGCACTCCAGTCGTGCAGGGCGACGATCTCCACGTCGTCGAGGTTCTGCCACGGCTGGAGATCGCCCGGGAAGAACCGAAAGTCCTTTTGGCTCTGCGTGTGCCGCGAGCTGGTCCGCCGCACCGGCGAGTCGGTCAGCCCGGCGATCACGAAGGCCCCCTTGTTCGGCCGGTAGCGGCGTTGGAAGTAGGGCTGGCCCTTCTGGGCGACAAAAAGCTGACGGAAGTACCACTTGCCCTGTTTGACCTCGGGCAGCCGGACCGTCCACATTCCGTCGTCACCCGTCTTCCATCCGCGGATTGGCTGCCCCCCGGTGATCCGCGGGGTTTCCCCTTTGAAGGCCGCATAAGTGACGGGGCAATCGGCCGTCCCGGAATCTTCCGGCGTCAGTACCAGCGGCTCGGCGAGGAAGTAATCCCCGCCGCGGATGAGCACGGAGACCGGCCGCCGGAGTTTACCGTCTTGTTCGCTCTTGAAGGCGCGTATCGCATCGCGGGCCCGCGGGAGCGAGGCGAACGGCCCGTCGGTCTGCTGGGCGTTGGCCTCCGCCAGCCGGCCGGACCACTGGTCGTTGCCGTCGGGGGCGACGTAGAACGTCACGTCGGCACCGGCCGTCTCCGACCAGACCGGCTTCGCAAGACATGCAAGCAGGGCCGTGCCGGCAACTACGGGAAGCATCCAGCGAGACAATCTCGTCATGGTGGTGACTCCTCTCGGCAATGGCCGTCCAAAGGGAGGGTCGCGCAACACGGGGACCGCGGGCTGGGCCGGATTCGCACTCCCAATAACCCGAGTTTCCCATTATCATGAATGATCCAGCTTTGTCCAGACAAGCCGCTTGCGGCTTAGCACCTGAAGACCAAACCCGGCAGATGATCCTCCTGGACGTTGAGGGCGTCAGAAAACAATTTGGTCCCGAGCCGGTCTTGGACGGGGTCACGCTCCAAGTCCGCGCCGGCGAGCGGATCGCGCTGGTGGGGCCCAACGGAAGCGGAAAGACCGTCTTGCTGCGGATCCTCGCCGGCCGCGACGACCCGGACGCCGGCTCCTGCCGGCTCCACGGGTCGGTCCACCTGGGCTATCTCGAACAGCAGCCCCGCTTCGAGCCCGGCCGGACCCTGTTGAGCGAGGCCCAGGGTGCCCTGGCCCGGTTGATCGAGCTTCAGCGCGAGGCGCTGGCCGTGGCCGAGGCGATTAGCCAGACCACCGACGCAGCCGAGCACCACCGCCTGGCCGCCCGATACGACCACCTCCAGCACGAACTCCAGCGTCACGACGCCTACAACCTGGATCACAAGATCAAACGGGTGTTGCAGGGCCTGGGCTTCAGGCAGGAGACCTTCGCCCAACCGGTGGATTGCCTCAGCGGCGGCGAGCAGAACCGCCTGATGCTGGCCAAGCTGCTTCTGGCCGAGCCCAACTTGATGCTGCTCGACGAGCCGTCGAACCACCTCGACGTGCAGGCCACCGAGTGGCTGGAGGATTTCCTCATGGAAAGTTCCGCGGCGATGATCGTGGTCAGCCACGACCGCTGCTTCCTGGACAAGGTGGCGGGCCGCACGCTGGAACTGTTCCGCGGCACGGTGGAGAGCTACGCGGGCAACTTCTCGGCCTACCGGCGGCAGAAGCAACAGCGGCTGCTTCTCGAGCGCAGGACCTACGAAAAGCAGCAGGCCGAAATTGCCAAGGCCAAGGAGTTCATTCGCCGGACCGCCTACGGGCAGAAGCACGCGCAGGCCGAAGATCGCCGAAAGAAGCTGGCCCGGATCAAACCCGTCCAGCCACCCCGCGAAATCACCACACCGCCGATGACTTTCCCCAAGGCCACCCGCTCGGGCGACGTCGTGCTGCGAGCGGAGCACCTGGCCAAGGCCTATGACCGGACGTTGTTCGGGGACCTCAGCTTCCAGATCGAGCGGGGGCAGCGATGGGCGGTGCTGGGGCCTAACGGCTGCGGCAAGACCACACTGCTGGCGTGCCTGCTGGGGCTGGTGCAGCCGGATCGGGGACAGGTCCTCCTGGGACACGGTGTGCTGCTCGGCTATTTCGACCAGCAGCTTGAGGAGCTGGACGACCACACACCTGCCGTGGAGGCCATTCGGCCCGGCGGGAAGCAACTGGGCGAACAACAGCGGCGCGACCTGCTGGCCCGCTTCGGATTGACCGGCGATACCGTCCTGCAAGAGGTGGGCAGTCTCAGCGGCGGTGAGCGGTGCCGCTGTGCGCTCGCCCGGCTGGCTGCCGCGGACGCCAATTTCCTCGTGCTCGACGAGCCCACCAACCACCTCGACCTTTGGGCCCTGGACGCCCTCCAGCGCGCCTTGAACCGGTTCCAGGGAACCGCCCTATTTGTCAGCCACGATCGCTACTTCGTCAACCGCGTGGCCGATCATCTGCTGGTCTTCGAGGCCGATCGGGTCCGCGTGATCGAGGGCAACTACCAGACGTATCAGCACCTGCTTGGCCGCGGGCGGGCCGAATCGGCAGGCGATCAGCCGAAGAACTCTCATCTTCAGAAGTCCCGGCCTTCGGGATCCGGCAACCAAGCCACACCAGGCGGCAAGTCGCCCCGGCCGCCCCGGGCGAAACGCCGCTTCCCCTTCCGCAAGGTTGCCGACCTGGAAGACGAGATCTTCCAGCGAGAAGCGTCGCTGGAGGATCTGCATCGCTAGCTTGCCCGGGGCGACACGCACCGCGACGGCGACCGGGTCCGCCGGATCAAGGCGGAAATCACCCGACAGAGGGAGGCCCTGCGGACCCTCTACGAGCACTGGGAAGAGGCAACGGAGTTGAACTGGTAGGCCGCCTCACCAAGTGTTCCACCCGCACCAAACCGCGTATTCGCTACGATCGTCGGCTGCCGGGGCGCGGCGGGCTGCAGCTTGTCCTTCTCGGTTTGCTACTCTTGACCTAGAGTTTCTTAAAGCGCCGTAGTGGTCCGTCAAGATCGAAATGAAGGATTAGATGGGGGGTGCCACTGCTGGCTTGTCCAGCGGTGCACGGTTGGACAAGCCAACCGTGGCACCCGTCAAATCAAGATTGACGGACCGGTAGTCCTAACTTGGAGCTTCCGAGTCCCTGTTGTTGACCCCCCGTATGGTCAGCGGAACAGATGCTCCGGAAGACGCCCTCCGATCGCAATCGGGGGCCTTGAGGCACTGCTTGGTCAACACGGTACTCGAAACACGTGGTGGGACGCTGTGATTCTCTATGTTCTCCTGGTTGCTGCTTTGAATCTCGGCCTGGGTTTCGGCGTGGCCGTGTATTTGGGCCGGCGATACCGGGCGGTAGTCGGGGCCGACGATCCCTGGGGCCCGGGCGCCTTGCTGGGGCAGTCGGTCGACGGTGCCTTGGCGGGCGAGGAGAACACGGCTGCCGGGGTGGAAACCCCCTCTGCCCGGCCGCCCGAAAACCAGGCCGCCGAACCAACCGCCGACGCAACCAAAAATCAACCGTCCCACACGACGACCGACCCCCAGCCCGATGAAACCGCCGCGGCGCACTCTCCCACGAGTCCGCAGCCGGACGACGGCCCCGGCCAGGAGTCCGTCGAGGATCTCCGGGGCGGGGCTCAACGGTACCACGAGCAGGTAACGCGGGCGGACGAGAAGCTGCGGGCTTGTGCGGAGACGCCCGATGCCGCCGAGATTGAGGGCATCTTGGGTTCCCTGATGGACTCCACCCAGCAGTACCTCGAAGACCGCAACCAAGCACACGGCACTTTCAAGCTGGTTCAACAGGGGCAACCGGAGAGCGGCGGGATCTGGGACGATCTACAGGCGGCCATCGAGCGCGAGGATCAACAGATCGAAGGCACTTCCGCCATGATCGAGGGCTTCGATTATGAGAGCGACCTCGGGGAAGGTTGCCGCCGGATGTCCGAGGAGACCGGCAAGCTGATCGGCAGCATCGTTCAACTGCGGGAGACGCTCGACGAGGTGAAGGCGAAGCTGGCCGGGGGCGAACAGCAGCCACAGAAGCTCGACCCGGCAACGCCGAGCGACACGCCCAAGGAGAGTTCCGGCCCAACGGACCTGAAGGCGGAGCTTCGCAAGCTATTGGACAAGCAGCCCGATCAGACCCCCTACTTGAGCGTGGCCATGATCGAACTGGACGAGTTTGTGCAGTTGAAGCAGCAACACGGCCGCCAGGTAGCCGACAAGATCCTCCGTGCGGTTACCCAATTGTTGAAGTCGGAGAACGGCGCTGAAGACAGCTTCTCTCAACTCCCCCAGCAGCGGTTTCTCTTGCGGTCTCCGGAGGCCGATACCCAGCTCACGGCCAACACGGCAGAACGGTTGCGGCAGACGATCGAAAAGGCCCACCTGCACCATGACAAGTTGGAGATCCGGGTCACGATAAG
>CAZUAM010000041.1:0-19525 GCA_964618095.1 uncultured Planctomycetaceae bacterium
ATCCCAAATCCCAAATCCCAAATCCCAAATCCCAAATCCCAAATCCCAAATCCTACGTTCCCCGCTGCCCGCCGAACCAGTCGATCTGACGCCGGGGGCAGAAGCCCAGACCGTGCTCGGCACAATAGGGCTCCAGCCAGACGGCCTTTTCGGCCAGGCGCCGGGCGTCGGTTCCCTGTGGCATGAGCATCGCCCTGCCGCGGTCGATCTCGGGAAACTCCTTCAAATAGGCTTCCGCCTCCCGGCAATCTTCCGGCCGGTCGATCACGAATTTCAGTTGGTAGTCGTACTCGGCCACCAGCCGGCGGATCACCTCCCCGACGTGCCGGTTGCGCTGGTGGCGCTGGTTCCAGCGAGGGTCCCGCTCGGGCGGCGGGATCGAGTTGGACAGTTTGGGGCTGATGGACATCAGGTCGCACTCGACCGGCAGGTACAGCGTCCCGGCCGTCTCCACGGTAATATGCCTGCCCCGCTGGCGTAGTCCGGCCGCCAGGGGGATCAACTCGGCAAACAGCATCGGCTCGCCGCCGGTGAGCACCACGTGGCTGCGATCCAGCTCTTCGACCCGCGCGGCGATCTCGTCCACCGACAGGTCTTCCCCTTCGGGCGTCCAGGAGGCATAAGGCGTATCGCAGTACGAGCAGCGCAAGTTGCAGCCGCTAGTGCGGACGAAGACACTCTGGGTGCCCGTCAGGCGCCCTTCCCCCTGGATCGAACGAAAGATCTCGGAGATTCGCATTGTGGAGTTGTCAGTTGTCAGCGACCAGCTCTCAGCAATCAGCTCTCAGCATTCGGTACGCACCAGCAGTGAATTTGCAATTTGCAATTTGCAATTCTCAATTTGCAATCTCGTACTCCAACGGATCCTCCAGTCCCGCCTCGGCAAACCCGTTGAGCCGCAGCCGGCAGGCGTCGCAGCAGCCGCAGCCGAGGCCCGAAGCGTCCGGATCGTAGCAGGTGTGGGTCAGGCCGTAATCGACCCCCAGTTGCGTGCCCCGGCGAATGATCTGTGCCTTGGACAGGTCCACCAACGGCGCGTGGATGGTGAAGTCCAACCGGCCTTCGACGCCCGCCTTGGTCGCCAGGTTGGCCAGCCGGGCGAAGGCGGCGATGTACTCGGGCCGGCAGTCGGGATAGCCGCTGTAATCAACGGCGTTCACACCGATGAAGATGTCGGCCGCCCCGACCACCTCGGCGTAGCCCAGGGCCAGCGACAACAACACGGTGTTGCGGGCCGGCACGTAGGTGACCGGGATGTCCTGCTCGATTTGTTCTGGCCGTCGATCTTTGGGCACGTCGATCGCGTCGGTCAGGGCACTGCCGCCAAGCCCCGCCAGATCGACCGAGAGCACCAGGTGCCGCCGGACGCCCATCGCACGGGCCACGCGGCGGGCGGCCTGAAGCTCGAACCGATGCCGCTGCCCGTAATCGACCGTAAGCGCATACAGCGCGAAGCCCTCCTCCCGAGCGATCGCCGCAGCGGTAGCCGAATCCAGCCCCCCGGAAAGGAGGATCACAGCGGGTTCTTGCATTTCTCAGCGTCGAGTATTCGAGCCGGTCGCTGCTAAGCCGCAAGCGGCTGCCCCTTTCCCCAAAACACTTATCATGACACAATGACTCGTATCAGAAAAGGAGCTTTCCCGTGGAGGAGACTTTCCGCACGGTCCTGGAGACGTTCGACAACCAGTACCCGGGCCGGGAGTACACGATCGAGATCGTCTGTCCGGAGTTCACTTCCGTCTGCCCCAAGACGGGCCAGCCCGACTTCGGCCGGCTGACGATCAGCTACGTACCGCAGGAGAAGTGCGTGGAGCTGAAGAGCCTGAAGTTCTACCTCCAGCAGTACCGCAACAAGGGGATCTTCTACGAGCACGCAACCAACCAGATCCTGGACGACCTGGTAGCGGTGGTCCGCCCCCGCCGGATGACGCTCACCGCGGATTTCACTCCCCGCGGGGGAATCACCACCACGGTGAGGGCGACCTTCCAAGGCGAACGGGAACCGTGATATTCTGCCGGCGGCCTCGCTTGCCAACTGCGGCCAACACACCATGCGATCCTTGGGCCATCCTATGCGGTTGTTCCTGGTGGCGGTGGCGCTGCCGGCCGTGATCGTCGTGGTGGATTACTGGATGCTCGAATTGTGGCCGCGGCGCAGTTGGTCGCCGACGACCTTGGTGACGGTCTACGCGCTGTTTGTGTGTCAAGTCGGCGTGCTGGGGCTCACGATCGGCCGATACATCGAATTCCCGTTGTTGCGCTGGATCGTCTTTGCCTGGGCCATCGCTTTGATTGATTTGCAGCTCATCCGTGTGATCGAGTTGGAATACGGCTTCTGGAATCCGGTAAGCTGGTTGACCTATGCGTTTGTGTCCGCACAGGTGGGGCTTTTGGCAGTTTGGGGGATTCTCAGCACCGCGCGCTGGCCGTTGCGCCTGCCCGCGCTGATCAGCGCCCTTGTCATAGTGGCTTATGTATGTGCCAGCATTCCAGGGAGCCATCATTGGGCTCGCCCCTTGCTATGGCAAAGTGGGGCGTTGGTGGCCCTATGCTTGGCGGCGCGGATTCGGGGTTTTCGCTTCGGACCGCTCGTCCAAGTCCGCACGGCGGGACCCTCCACGCCGATCGTCGAACGACTCCAGTTCACTATTGGGCACATGCTTTTCTGGGCCCTGGCTTTGGTGCCGCTGTTGGAATTGGTGCCGAGACTGGATGTTTCGTTTTTCACATATTGGCATCCCTGGGATGTACGTCAGCTGTCTGTCGATCTGTGGTTCGGTGTTTGCCTGGCTACCGTTTCGCTTGTTGGCGTTTGGGCAAGCTTGGGAACGGGTTCAGCCCGACGCCGATTCACCGCGCTGGTTGCGGTCGCAGTAGGCATGGGGGCGTTGCTGATGGGGATCGATAAGCTGTTCAACGAGTTGGACATTTCGGGCTCCGCACCAGGACTCAGCAATGCTCTGCCAGTACACGGGGCGTGGTGGCTGGGCTGGACGTGCCTGGCGGCGGGTTTCCTTGGCGGACTCCTACTTGTATTTCGTGCCAGCGGATATCGGCTGATGCGGGGGACGCGCGAATCTGCAAAGGAAGGGTAATGCCAGCGGTGGCCTTTCTCGCGCCGGTGCACTATGATGTGGTTTGCCCAAATGGGCACCGGATCAGAAGGCCTTACCATTTGGCAGAAACCCGACCCGGGAGACGACAGAATGCAACTGGTAATCTGCGAAACCAAGGAGGAACTGGGACGGACGGCCGCGGCGGACGGGGCCGAGCTGATCCGGCAGGCCATCGGGCGGGGCGGCCGGGCGAACGTCATCCTGGCAACCGGGGCCTCGCAGTTTGAGATGCTGGGCGAACTGGTGGCTGCCGAGGGGATCAAGTGGGGCCGGGTTACCGCGTTTCACCTCGACGAGTACATCGGCATGCCCGATAGCCATCCGGCCTCCTTCCGGCGGTACTTGAAGGAGCGTTTCGTCGACCGGCTGCCGCAGCCCCCGGCCGCCTTTCACTACATCGACGGAGAGGCCGACCCGGAGTCCGAGTGCCGCCGGGTGGGCGAGGTGATTGGCGAGCACCCGATCGACGCGGCCTTTATCGGGATCGGCGAGAACGGGCACCTGGCCTTCAACGACCCGCCGGCGGATTTCCAGACGGAGCGGGCGTACCTGGTGGTAAAGCTGGACGAGGCCTGCCGCCGCCAGCAGTTCGGCGAGGGGTGGTTTCCCACGCTCGACGACGTTCCTAGCCGGGCGATCTCGATGTCGATCCGCCAGATCATGCGTTCGGCGGCGATTGTTTGCAGCGTGCCCGATCGTCGCAAGGCCGAGGCAGTCCGCGGCGCCGTGGAAGGGCCGGTCACACCGCAACTACCCGCCTCGATCCTCCAGGAGCACCAGCAGGCCACGATCTACCTGGATCGGCAGTCGGCGCTGCGACTTAAGGGGGCCTAGCACCACAGCGGCGCCCCTCTTGCAACGAACCGCCGTTGGCTGCACAATACTGTTGGATGACCGTCCACTTCGCTGGCACCTCTTGACCGATTACGGACACCGCCATGGCCGAGAATATACCCCGCGTGATCCTCTCCGGCTTCGCCGACGAAGCCGCCAACCGGAAGACCGCCGTGGAGCAGTTTGCGGCTTTTGCGGCCCTCGGCTTGCAGTATTACAGCATCCGATTCATCGACGTCGGCAGCGGCATCAAGAACGTGATGAAGCTGAGCCGATCGGAAATCCAGGCCGTCCGCCGCCTGCAAAACGAGTACGGCCTGAACGTCTCCTCGATCGGCTCACCCATCGGCAAGGTCAAGCTGCGCGGCGTCGACGACGGCACCAAGAACGCCTACGTCCCCTTCAAGAGATACCTCGGCCGCGAGGTGAACAAGGCCTGCGGGCTGGCCCACGCCTTCGAAGCGAAGCTGATCCGCGGGTTTTCCTTCTACCACCCCAAGGGGACCGATCCCCAGGATCACCTTCCGCAGGTGGTGGATCAGTTGGGCCAGATTGCCGAGGCGTGCCACCGCTCGGACCTGACCTTCGGACTGGAGGTTGAGGCCAACCTGGTGGGCCAGGACGGTTACATCCTGGCCGAGATCCACCGGCAGGTGAACCACCCGGCCATGGTGCTGATCTTCGACGCGGCCAACGTGCTCTGCCAGGGCTACTCGCCGGCCGAAGTCTTCGAGCAGTATCGGGCAATGAGGCCGGGGCTGGGTTGGCTGCACATCAAGGACTACCGCAACCCGGAACCGGTTGCCAACACCCAGAGGGTGCCCGGCCACGTGGACGAAGAGGCCCTGGCCAACTTCGTGCCGGCCGATCAGGGCGATAGCGCCCATGAGGCGATCCTCCGCGACTTCAGCCGCACCCTGCCCAAGCTGGAGCGGAAACTCCGCCGCCGCGGCATCCCGGGCGTCTTCCTGGACCTGGAACCGCACCTGAAAGGCGGCGGCCAGTTCGGCGGCTTCAGCGGCCCGGACGGCATGGGCGTGGCGCTGCGTGGGCTGTGCCGAGTACTCGACTACGCAGGCATCGACTACCACCTGCGCGATTTCGACGACGTGCAAGCAGCACGGGGGTTTTGAGGGGCGGCCGCTGCCGGCACGGCAACCACGTGTTACCGTTGAGGCCACGCATCGATGAGGGCCTTCAACTCGTGCTCCACCGCTGCCGTTGAGTCTTCGAGCAGGTGATTGGACCGATCGCTGTACAGTACCTCTTGCCCCTGGGCCTCCTGCCCCTGGCTGGAGGCTTTTCCCTCTCCGCCCGTCCAATCCTCGCCCGATTTCTCCTCCGGGCGGCCCGACTTGCAGAGCATCTTGCGGCCGGCCAGTCCGGCGGACTGGACTGCCCAGAGCAGGGCCACCAGCAGGCTGACCATGGCGGCGTAAAACGTCACCTCGCTGGTCTCCGTGGTCCACCAGATCCACAGCAGTGCCGTGCTGGCGCCGACTCCGACGGCCACGATGAGGAGTTTGCCCCAACTGGCCAGCCTTGCCTGGCGCTGGGCGTGGCGGTCGATCGCGCTGTGGGCCGACAGGTTGGCCAGGTCCCGCATGGCCGACAGGTTGACGCGCTTCTCGGGCGCCACCGCCCGGGGCGCCATTTCCGCAGGTTTCCGCGGCGGCGCGACAGACTTTGGCACAGGCGGCTCCTCGAATTGGGGGGCCTCAGCGGCGTCTTGGGATTCCGGCTCGACGGGCTGCTCCGGCTGGGACTCCGGCTCGACGGGCTGCTCCGGCTGGGATTCCGGCTCGACGGGCTGCTCCGGCTGGGATTCCGGCTCGACGGGCTGCTCCGACTGGGATTCCTCCTGCCGGTAGTCCTCCCGCTCCGCGTCTCCCCTGATGGCGTGAACCCGGTCCATCAGCCGCGACATGTAGTCCTCGATCGACTCCTCCTCCCCGCCCTCTGCCGGCTGGGAGGGCAGCGAAGGGTGGTCGGCCGTGGGACTCTCTGACGGCTGAAGCTCCGGTTCCGCCGAGCACTCCTGCCGTTGCTCCTCCTCGGACGACAATCCCCAGGAACCCAACCGGCGGAAGACGTCGGTGGTATCGATCGGTTTCTCGCTCGGCGCTTCTCGGGGCTGGGACTGCCGCAACTCGGAGCCTGCCGTCGGTTCCTCGCCCGGCACTTCCCGGGGCTCGGACTGCTGCAACTCGGAGTCTGCCGTCGGTTCCTCCTGCTCTTGTGGCGACGCGATCGCGGCGTGCTCGACCTCCCACTGGCGGCGGCGCCGCTGGAGATCTTCTCGCTGGGCCTCCAACTCGGCCCGATCCGCATCCAACTGCTCGCCCCGTCGTCTGAGCTGCTCTTCCGCTTCGCCCAGTTTGGCGTTCCACCCGCGACGCTCGCGCTCGAACGCCTCTCGCTGGAGATCCAGATCATTCCGTCGGGCGTTGATCGCTTCGGTTTGTGCGTCCAGTTGCGTCTTTAGTTCGGGTCGTTCGGCCTCCAACTGTCGGAGCCGGGCGACTTCCCCGTTGGCCGAACGCAGTTTCTCCAGCAGTCGGCGGGCCCGTTGCCGGCCTTGGCGGTTGACCAGCCTCAGTCGGGCGGTCAACTGGTCAATTCTGCGGCGGTCCGAGCGGCTGGGGCTGGGAAGTTGAGGGCTTGGGGGCTGTTCGAGCGGGGGCTGTCGGCTCTCAGAAGGGTCTGGGGGGGAGAGCCGGCCCGCGTCGAGGACCTCCAGCTCGATCGCCCCGATGCCCAGCCGATCACCGTCGACCAGCTCGGCATCGGTGAAGGCCAGGCCGTTGAGCCGGGTGTCGGGCGACCATCGCCGGATCACCGTCCCGTCGCTGCCACGGACGATCAGGCAGTGGATTGGCCGCACTCCGCGTGCGCGGAGTCGCAAGGTGCAGCGCGGTCCGGAGCCGATCGTGCACTTGGCCGATCTCAGCCGCAAGATCTGGCCGTGGCGCGTCGATCCACAGACTCGCAGGACCAGATCTCCGCTGGCCGTATCCAACACAGAATAAGGCGTAGCCGTGCTCTTCACGTTGGTTTCCTCCCCGGGGCAGCGGAACCGCTGATCGCCAGCCCGCCGTCCGTCGCACGCTCCGCCCGGATGGGAATTGCCTCAAGTGCTAAGTCTCATACAGGATTTAGCTTACGTTCCGGTGCCGGTCAACGCAGCGGATGCTCGCTCCGGGCCATTCCGCTGGGATGGAGAAAAACGGCTGCATATCTCTGCCGGTTTTGTCGATTATCCGATAGCGACGCGCGGCCGGTCCGTGCCGTGGCCGGGCGTTCGTCGAGCGGGACGCGTAGTCTTTCCCGACAAAAGTGTCTCGCGGTCCGGCCGAGAATGCCCCGGATCCGCGACCGGACGGGAGACTGGCCTTTTGGCCATAAGGTGTTTCAAAGAAACAACTTACGAAGAAAGAGCCCGTCGGCACCGGCAGCCGTCGAGATCCTCGGAGTTTTTTGACCCCCAAGAGGCCAAGTAGCGTACTATAGTTTGGTTGCTGCTGGGCAGCGAACTCATCTACACTCGCTGCCGGCAACCGATCCGGAACATCAAGGCACCAGCACAGGAGGGGTTCGACAAGGCTACTCTAAGGGGGGGCAAGTCCCTTGGTGCGGCCAGGATCGGACACCGAGGCAACAAACCGATGAGCCGCAAAGACGCGATCCTGAACATGCGGCAGGTCCTGATCAAGCGACGCGACGCGTTGCGCAAGGCCCTGGCCGGTGATCTGAGTTTGCTGAGGGAACTGAAGGCCCCGGCCTCCGGCGACGTGGTCGACGCGGCCCTAGACTCGGTCCAGGACGAGATCAGTTCCCAGCTTGCCGAGGTGGAAAGTCGCGAGTTGGCCCGCATCGAATACGCCCTGGAACACATGCGGAACGGCCACTATGGCATCTGCGAGGGCTGCGGAACCAACATCCCGATGGCCCGGCTGAACGCCCTGCCGTATGCCACCTATTGCATCAAGTGCCAGCGCGAGGCCGAACGCCAAGGCGCCACGTCTGCGGCCGACGTCGACTGGAGCCGCCTGCTGGACACTCCCGCCCCCGATACCGAACTGTCGATCAACGACATCGAGCTCGACGTTCCTTGATTTCCCACCTGCGGGCCGGTAGACTGCGTTGGGGGGACCACCACCGATGTCGCTATGCCCTTTGCTCCGCCTGCGGATCCGCCTGGCCGCAGCCGTATTCGCCTGCTTGACCCTGGGGTTGTTGTTTTGCAGCACCTCCCCACGCTGGGCCCGGGCCCAGGCCACCGCTGAGAACCCCGTGGCACGTGGTGAGCCGGTCACGCCGCAGCAGCGGGAGGAACTCTACCGCACACTCAGGAAGCATGCCCAGGTCCTGGAAGCCCAGGCCGCCATCGTCAAGACGGTCGCCAAGCTCATCGGTCCGACCGTAGTACACATCGAAGCGGACGTGCCTCCTCGGGCGGTCGGGCTGTACGGCCGCCGCCGTCAGATCGAGGAGGCCGGTTCCGGCGTGATCATCCGCCTGGAAGGCAAGCATTACATCTTGACCAATGGACACGTCATTCGCAAATCCTCTCCCCAGAAGATCAAGATCAATCTGGCGGACGGACGCCGGATTCATCCGGCCAAGGTGTGGGACGATCCGGAGACCGACGTGGCCGTGATGGCCGTCTCGGCCCCGGACCTGATCGCCGCCGAGCTGGGAGACAGCGACCGGATGGAAATCGGCGACTTCGTCCTGGCGGTAGGCAGTCCGTTTGGGCTGAGCCACTCGGTCACCTACGGGATCATCAGCGCCAAGGGCCGCCGCGACCTGCGACTGGGCGAGGCCAGCCTCCTCTTCCAGGACTTCATCCAGACCGACGCGGCCATCAATCCCGGCAACAGCGGTGGCCCGCTGGTCAATCTGCGGGGAGAAATCATCGGCATCAACACGGCGATCGCCAGCAACTCGGGCGGTAACGAGGGAATCGGCTTCTCGATCCCGATCAACATGTTCATGATTATCGGCCGGCAGTTGATCGAGCACGGCAAGGTGAGCCGGGCGTTTTTGGGGGTGGACCTTCACAGGCGGTTTGGCCCGGCGATGGCTGCCGAGATCGGCTTGCCCCGGCCTACAGGTGCCCGGATCACCAGAATCAGGCCCGGCACCCCGGCCGAAGCGGCCAAGCTGCAAGTTGGCGACGTGATCCTCGAGTTCGATCGAGTGCGAGTCGAGGACGACGACCATCTGGTCAACCTGGTCAGCCTGACTGAGGTGGGCAAGACGGTTTCGCTGGTGATCTTCCGCGACCGCAAACCGATTTCGGTCACCCTCGAGGTGGGCGATCGCAGCAAGTTAAAGCCCGAGTAGCCAGGTAGCATGTCACGATTCCGGGCGGGCTTGGAATCTTGCCTCGCCGCCCAAGGAAGGGGCCATTCCCGGAATCGACCACCTCCATGGGCAGGCGCGCCGTGGGGCCGGCCCTTGGACTGCCGCCCTTGACCCGGTAGAGCCACGTGCGGCAGCCGAACTGCCGCACGAAGACCGCTCGTCCTGTCACCCCGCCCGGCGCGCGGCACCGTTGAGCCCGCCGATGATGGCTTCGATCACCCCGTCGGCCTGCATGTCCATGGCTACCTCCATGTTATAGCGCCAGGCGGGCACGCGGCGGCGGTCGAAGACCGTCATCCCCGCGGTCAGTTCCCCCAGCGTTTCCACGTCGCCGGCCATCTCCTGCGTGGTGAACAGCTCGGGATGGCAGACGGCCATCAGCGCCACCGCGTCGTGGACGTGGATCCCTTCCAGGCCAAACTCCTGCCGGTACCCCCGGAAAGCAGGAGGCAGGAGCTTCCGCAGGAAGTGGCCGACCTTGGTCGATTCGTCGGGCAACTGGTTGAACAGGTCGTAGCTGAGCAGGATGCGGTTGGTCACGTCCAGGGGGATCAGGGTCTTGGTGGAGTGGGAGCGGAAGACGGTCCGGGCGGAAGGGGGATCGCAATAGACATTGAACTCGGCGGCCGGGGTAATGTTGCCCGGCCCGGCGACCGCCCCACCCATCATCACGATCTGGCCCACCAGCGAGGCGAGTTCCGGATCGCGATGGAAGGCCCGGGCGAGGTTGGTCAGCGGTCCCAGGGCGACGATCGTTACGGCCCCTTCCGGCGCGGCGCGGACCTGATCGCAGATCACCTTCTCCGAAGGGTGAAGGTGGTGCAATTCGGCCACGTCGAAATGGGTGCCCCCCAGCCCGTCGATCCCGTGCAGGTGACGACCGTCGACCGGCAGCCCGGCATCCGGCGGCGAGGCCGCCCCCAGGCGAGGCCAGCGCGGCGGATCGAGGTACTCGACGATCGCCTGGACGTTTCGCGTGGCCCTCTCGGGCACACAGTTTCCGCCCACGGCCGTTACCGCCACCACTTCCAGCCGCGGGTCGAACAGGGCGATGCACATCGCCAGCGCGTCGTCGATGCCCGGATCCACGTCCAGGATCACCTTCCTGGCCATCGGTCCCTCGTATCTCAAGGCGGCAAAGGACGTTCCGTCAATTGGGCGATTGTAGAGGTCAGCTCCCGGGTAGGCAAGAGGAAACCCGAGGTCGGAGCCGGGAATCTGGGCCGGGGCCAACGCCGATGGCTACCTGGGATGGGCTCTGCCGGCCCTGGGTCTACCCCGATAGAGGCGGTAAACCCCGTAACTTCCCCCGGCGCCTCGGCGATCGCCCGGTGCCAGAGACGGCTTGTTGGTCCGACCGGCTACACGGGTGACAGGCGCTCCGGTGTACAGGCGACACCACCAGGTTGCCAACCCCGAGGGTCGTCGGCCGGAACGACCGGGACCAGACAGACCCCGCGCCCGAGCGGCCCAAAGCCCGCTGAGCGCACGTAGCTCCGGTTCACGCTCTCGGGGGCCACCGCGTGGCAGAAGTGGGCGGGCTGATTTGGCGGCCGACTATACGCTTGACCGGTTTCGCCGTCTGCCGAGAACACCCGAGAGCATCCTCATTACTCCAAGCCCTGCCAATCCCGAAGCCAACAACACCAGCGTTCCAGGCGCGGGCACGGGTTCGTATTCGAAGTCATCTACCCAACTTTCACGGCCGAAGGCGGTCACTTGAGAAATCTCGCCGATGCCGGTGATCGTATCCCGTGTACCTGCATGCCACGGATTCTCAATGTAGAACGAATCTTCCCCAAGCGTGCCGTAAGCAGTGACCGTGCAAGGACAACAGTTTGACCCAATCGTCGCCCAGATTTGTGTGGCAGGAACATTCAGGTCGAATACCACGGTCGCAGGCCACATCGCCACAACCTGGTTTTGCACACCGTCATTCAGGTCGATTATCTCGGCTGGATAGTCGCCGGCGTTGACAATGGGGCTAGATATGTGGACGTCCCCCACATCGAAACCGGTCGACGAAATCTCTCCCAGCGGTAGGGACTCAAAGTTGATCGACACAGTGGCAGCTTCCAGGTTGGCGAAAGCCAAGCCCAGCACCGTTACTGCCGCTAAGGCCACAACAGCCATTCTTCTCATCGCGTAACCTCCCGAAAAAGGGCCTTTCATTCACCGAACGAACCGTTCAAGCAGTTGCAGACATGCTCTGGCGACCGTCGCCAAGGTGCCCCACGCCCGGATATCCGCAGATCTGACGTTGGCGATCTGATTTACGCTGTTGAGTTTGCAGCGACTTTGGCTCGCGTGCCCCAGAGCAAGGCAGCAAGCCATCACTTCTACGAATCGCCAGAAGCCGGCCCGGACAAGCGGGCCAGTTGCCAACTACAGCGCGCGTCGTCCGGCAGAGAAAGAGTGATGACGGTCTTGGTGGGAATGGTTGCGCTGCCTCCGAACTTGCCGGCCACAGAAAAGAACCAACGTTTATTGAGTATAGCAAGAAAACCTAGGTTCACAAGCCCCTCTTGCCTTCTACACCGAGAAATCCCCGAAATCCCCGAAGACCGGCAAGATTCCACCCCAAGACGAGTGGTTTTCGGCCCCGCCGTCTCAGGCCGGGGCCATGGTAGTCCGCCGTCCAGGGCCGCCGCACACCAGCACTTGCAGGATTAGCGGATCGGATTTCCTGGCCTGTCCCGGTCGGTGACGAGGGCATTTGGCGGCCAGGCTCCCGGCTTTGAGCCCTCCATCCATCAAGTGCGGAGTGCGCGTTTGCCCGCTATCGTTGCGGGACGCCGGGCGGTACAATGCTACGTTTGAATGGCGAAAAAGGGGCAGGACGACTCTTTCCGCGAACCGCGGCCCGGCTCTCGACCTCCGTGCGAGAAGAGAAGGCCCGAGTCTCCTCTTCGGCGGGCCGCTGTCGGAGAGCCCTTCCACCAAGCTCCGGAAACCAGACTATGATCGAAGCCGCGCTGAAACTCGTCGAGGCCGGCCGTGATCTGTCGATGGACGAGATGGCCGAAACGATCGGCCGGATCATGGAGGGCCGCTGCGGCGAAGACGAGATCGGCCGGCTGCTTGGGGCCCTGCACCGCAAGGGCGAGACCGTGGCCGAGGTGGCCGGGGCCGCGGCCGCCATGCGCCGGCAGATGACCCCCATCCGGACCAGTCGCAGCGACGTGATCGACGTGGTCGGCACCGGCGGGGACGGCTCGGGGACCTTTAATATCAGCACGGCCGCGGCGCTGGTGACGGCGGCCGCCGGGGCGCCGGTGGCCAAGCACGGCAACCGCGGATTTACCAGCCGCAGCGGATCGGCCGACGTCCTGGCCGCGTTGGGCGTGAACATCGAGGCCGACGTGCCGCTGGTCGAGGCCTGCCTGGACGAGTTGGGCATCTGCTTCTGCTTCGCCCCCCTGTTGCACAAGGCCATGAAGCACGTCGCACCGGCCCGAAAGAAGCTCCCCCACCCGACGATCTTCAACATCCTGGGTCCTCTGGCCAATCCGGCGGGCACGCCCTTCCAGTTGCTCGGCGTCGGGCGGGCCGAGCTGCGCCCGCTGATGGCCGAGGCACTTGCCATGCTGGGCACCCGGCGGACGCTGGTCGTCCACGGGGCCGACGGGCTGGACGAAGTCACCCTGGGAGAGACCACCCACGTGACCGAGGCAACCGGCGGCAAGATCCGCCAGTTCGACTGGACGCCCGCCGATTTCGGTCTCCAGCCGGCCGGCAGAGAGACGATGCTGGTGGAAGGTCCCGAGCAAAGTGCGGCGGTGATCCGCGAGATCTTCGACGGCCAGACCGGACCGCCGCGGGAGATCGTGGTGGCCAACGCGGCGGCCGCCCTCTGGACCGTCGGCCGGGACGACGCGCTTCGAGGGTGTGCCGAAAAAGCCGCCGAGGCCATCGACAGCGGCGCGGCCCGAGAACTGCTGAACCGGCTGGCCCAGCGGACAAACGCATGATGAACTCGGCAACTTTGCGGCTGGTGCTTCTGATCTCCTGCTGCCATACCTTGGTGCACGTCTACGAACTCTCCTTCGGCACCGTCGAACTGAGAGTGGCCGAAGAGTTCGGGGTGGGTAAGGACGTGACCGGGATGCTGGCCAGTTTCCTGCGGCTGCCGTACGGTGTGTGTGCCCTATTGGCCGGATGGCTGGCCGACCGGTTTGGGGCCAAGCGGCTGCTGCTGATCTACTTGATCGGGTGCAGCGGGGCGGCGGCCGTAGCCTGGCTTTCGCCGACGTTGGCCGTCTTGTCTGTGGCCATGTTCAGCCTGGGTATCTTCGCCAGCATCTATCATCCGGCCGGCGTCGGCTTCATCTCCCATCAAACCACGCCCGAAAACCGGCCCATGGCCCTGGGTTACCACGGGATTCTCGGTTCAGCGGGGATCGCCGCCGGCCCGTTTTTGGCCGGGTTGGTGCTGATCAGCGGGATCGGCTGGCGGCAGTACTACCTGTTGCTGAGCGTTCCCGGCATCTTGCTGGCGGTGCTGCTTTTGCTGCGGCTTTCTCGGGCCCAGGAAGTTGCCAACGGCGCCTCCCATCGCAGCGACATCGAAAATGCCCCTCCGAATGGGCGGATGACGCCGACGGCCGACGGCGAGGACGACACCCACTGGGCCTCGTACTTCACCCTGATCTTCGTGGTCAGCCTCGCCGGAATCGTCTACGCGTCGATGATGACGTTCATGCCTCGCTACCTGGACTCGGCCGGCCTGGATCTCCTCGGCCGCTTGAGACAGAGCTTCCTCGGGCGTGGGTTTGAGGGCATGGAGCTGGAGTCGATTGGGGTGGCGAACTTTCTGACCAGCGCCGTGCTGCTGTTGGGGATCCTCGGCCAGTTCACGGGGGGGCGCATCGCCAAGCCAACCACCTTGGAGCCGTTAATGGCATGTGCATTCTTGGCCGCCGCGCCATGTGTGTTGTGGATGGGATTCGCCGTCGGGATTACCCGGATCTGGGCAGCCGCACTGTTCGCACCCGTGTTCTTCATGCACCAACCACTGTTCAACAGCCTGGTGGCCAAGTACACGCCGCGCCGACGGCGGAGTCTCTGCTACGGGCTGAGCTTCACCTTGGGCTTCGGCATCGGCAGCGTCGGCCCTGCCATCTCCGGAAGAATCAAGAGCGACCTGCTCAACCACATCACCTTGGCCGCGTTATTGGCCGTGGCCGGCACGCTGACACTGCTACTTTGGCGTTGGCACGGGCCGGCCAGAGATGTGGAGGACACCCAGGAGGCGTTGCTGTAGGGCGCACGGCGCGGGCTGGCTGTCGCAGAGAAGGTAAGTCGGGCCGTGGGCCGGTTAGCCGGTCAGCTCTCCCTTGATGCCAGCGGTCCGCCGATAATGCCCAAGATCGGCTTGAGCCGCTGGGCGGTGGGATCTGCGTCGACGCCGAAGTTTTCCAGCGCGGTGGCGCCCAACAGACACAAAGACTCTCTGGGGGCGAAAATGACCGGGCAGGTCAGAGTCTCGTCAAGCTGATGAACCGTAAACAGTGCTTCGCCAAGAAGTCGCCGATCGCGCCGCCCGTCAGCCATCATCAACTCGCGGCTGTGAAGAGGCGCCAGACCGATTTCTTCCAGGCGGTTCTCGGGGACGAACGAATATAGTGCCTCCGTATCGACCCAAAAGTCTTCTTCAAAGAAACGCTTCGGTTGGGCCGGATTGGTAACCCTTACCGCGACCTGGAACACGCCCATCGCGAATCTCCTCCAAGGCAATTGTACTCCAGCCGATCACCTGCGGAACCGCACAAGTGGCTCAAAAAGGTGATCCCCTACGGCGCGCCGACCGCAGCGGCAGCCACACTGGTTCATGCAGCAGGGCGTTCAGCGGTGGGGTTGGGCGGACGCAGGGCATCTCGAAACATCGCAACTGTTTATCGGGCAATAAGTTGTGTCATTTAGCCTGTTTTCAATTCGTCTTGTGCCAACGAGGCCGGTTCGCTAGAATCCCTTCCTTTCCCGATCTTTGGCCCGGGGTATTGGAGCCCTGCGGCCGAAGTAAATAGGAGGACGGCCCCCCTTCGGGGCCCGGTAAGGAAGCCGGATAGGCCTCCGGGTCTGCGTCCCCTGGTTGCTGAGAACGCTGCCGCCTTTCCCTCGCAGCTTGAAAGGACCCCATGTCCGCGGAAAGGATGCCGCAGGCAGAACCATCGCCGTTGGCCCGGCCACTGGGGTGGCTCACGCGGCTGGTGCTCCACTTTCCCGTCGCCACGCTGGCCCTGGCCGTGGCGGCCGCATTGGCTGCGCTGGCGCTGAGCGGCAGCCGGCTGGGTTTTCGCACCAGCCGGCTGGACCTGTTGAATTCGGAGAGCAGCTACAACCACCTCTGGATCGACTACATCGACGAGTTTGGCGACGAAGACGACGTGGTGGTGGTGGTCGAAGGGGCCAAGCGCGAGCTGGTCGTGCCGGTGCTGGAGGAGATCTCCACGTCCCTGGGGCGCCAGGACCGGCTGTTCCACGCCGTGCTGCACGAAGTCGATCTATCGAAGATCCGCAGCAAAGGACTGCACTACCTCCAGCCGGACGAACTGTTTGGCCTGGAGCATTTCGTCACGAAGGTCGAGCCGATCATCCAGGGCGACTGGACGCGGCTGAATCTGGGCAACATGATCGGCAGGATGTGCGCTCGCCTGGAAGGGGCCGAGGCCGGTGCGTCCGAGGCCGATCGGATGGGTGCCCAGGCCGACGTCGCCCGATTGTCCGAGAGCCTGCTGGCGGCGCTGACCAAGGATGGCCCTCCCCCATCGCCCTGGCCCGACATGCCCGGCTCGGTCGCCACCATCAGCGAACTGAGCTCCGAGTACCTGTTGACCAACGAAGGCCGGCTGGGCTTCGTCCTGCTGCGTCTGGCCGAGGACAACGACAAGGACAGCTTCGCCCAAGGCAGCAAGTCCATCGACACCCTCCGCAGGCTGATTGCCCAGGTCGAAGCCCGCCACCCGGAGACCAGGATCGGGCTGACCGGCCTGCCGGTGATGGAAAACGACGAGATGCGCGTCAGCCAGATATCGATGATGGAGGCGAGCCTGTTGTCGTTGTTCGGGGTAGCCTGTCTGTTCGTGGCCGGGTTCGGGGGCCTGCGACACCCGGTCATGACCGTGGGCGCGCTGCTATTGGCCATGGCCTGGTCTTTCGGATACATCACCTTGGCCGTGGGACACCTGAACATCCTCAGCATCTCCTTCGGGGTGGTCCTGATCGGACTGGGGATCGACTTTGGTGTGCACTACCTGGCCCGGTACCTGCAACTCCACCGTACCACCCGCTCCCCCGACGAGGCCCTGGTACAGACCGCCCGCGGTGTCGGCCCCGGCATCGTCACCGGCGCCGTGACCACGGCGATCGCGTTTTTCATGGCCGGGCTGACCGAATTCACCGGGGTGGCCGAGTTGGGCGTGATCGCCGGTGGGGGGATCCTGTTGTGCCTGGTGGCGGCGTTGGTGGTGCTGCCTGCGATGATCCACCTCTCTGACGCCGAGCGGTTTAACCAGATCCTGCCTGCCCCCTTGGATATCCACGGCTGGCTGAAGCCGGTGTTTGCCCGGCCGCGGCTGCTGTTGGCAGTCACGCTCAGCGGCACGCTGCTGATCTCGCTGGGGATGAGCCGGCTGTGGTACGACCACAACCTGCTGAACCTCCAACCGGAGGGAATGGAGAGCGTGGAGCTGGAACGAAAACTGCTGTGCGAGAGCGACCAGAGCGTCTGGTTCGCGCTGTCCATCGCCGAGAGCCGCCAGGATCTGCTTCAGCGCAAGGCCCGATTCCTGGCACTCGCGTCGGTCCAGCGGGTGGAAGAGATTGCCTCGCTGTTCCCATCCGACCACGAGCAGAAGCTTCCGATCATCCAGCGGATCTACCGGCCGCTGGCGAACCTGTCCGAACGGCCGCCCCGAATCCCGGTCGACCCGCCGACCGATCTGGGCCTGGTGTTGGCCCGAAGTCAAACCTTGCTGGCCGGCAGCCCCCGGACGGTGCGGACCCAACGCCAGTTGGAACAGGTCCGCCAGGCGCTGCGCCAAATGCCCGTGGCCGAATGCTACAGCCGGCTTTCCGACTACCAGCAGCGGATGGCCGGCGACCTTCTGAGCCGTCTTCACACGCTTCGGGCGATGGCCAACCCCGAGCCGCCCAAGCTCACCGACCTGCCCGAAAGCCTGGTCACCCGCTTCGTCGGCCACGATGGCCGCTATCTTCTGAAGATCTACAGCAAGGGGAACATCTGGGACATGGACGCCATGGAGAGGTTCGTCCACGACGTGCGGAGCGTGGATCCACGGGCGACGGGCAACCCGCTACAGACCTACGAGGCCTCGCGGCAGATGAAGCGGAGCTACGAGCAGGCCGCATGGTATGCCCTGGCCGCCGTGTTGATCGTGTTGTATATCGACTTCCGCAGCCTCCGCTATACGCTGTTGGCCATGGTGCCGCTGGGGCTGGGCATGCTGCAACTCTTGGGGCTGCTGGGACTGTTGAACATCCCGTTGAACCCGGCAAACATGATCGTCCTGCCCTTGATTCTGGGCATTGGGGTCGACGACGGGGTGCATGTGGTTCACGACTTCCGCCTGCAAAAGGGCCGCTACCGGATGAGCCCCTCGACCGCCAGTGCCGTATTGATCACCTCGCTTACCACCATGGTCGGGTTCGGGAGCCTGATGATCGCCAGCCATCGGGGCCTACAAAGCCTGGGTCGGGTGTTGACGATCGGGGTCAGTTGCTGCCTGTTTACCTCCCTGGTGATGTTGCCGGCCTGGCTCAGTTGGCTGACGCGTAATCGTCCCGAGTCTGACGAAGATCAGCCAGTCGGCGAAGACGAGCAGTTGCCGGCCGGGAAGATCACCCCGCGGAAGGTCTACCGCCGCGATCCGGCCCATCACCCGGGCACCAGCGGCCACGCGGTTCCGAAGGTGGGATCTCGCCAGGAGTACAGTGGGAAGGGTCGCTGAGCACCCCTCTCTGGGGGCCTGGGTTCCTGTTGGTCTCATTGGCTCCAGCGGTCTGCTCATCTTCACATCGCCGGCCCGGCATGATAGACTCATTCGTTCTCGACCTCCCAAGACAACCTGCTAATACCACAACGCCAGACTTGCACCCGAAACACGGAGAACGCGAAACATAAACGCAGTTGCTGCAATAACTTACGGTTTTTGGCCCGCCGGGGCTGAAACCGCTGCGGAGGTCTCTCTGCGGCGGCTGATCGTGTCGAGTCACTCGTCGTGGCCAAAACTCTCGTTGTTCCACGTTGTTCTCTGTCTCTGCGTGGTGTGTCGCTCAACGGTCGCCGCCTGGCGTTTTGGGACCGACCGGACATAAGGAGCCCTGCCTGTGGCTAGGTCAGGCCGCAAGATCAAGAAAGCCAATCACGGTAAGCGTCCAGCCAGCAGCAAGATCCGCAAATTGAAGCGCAGGGCCGTCCGCACCTGAGTGTTGGAACGCGGAGTGGCCCTCCCGCAATCAGGGGTTGCGCCGGGTGGATCGGAAGTTGTTCTACCGGGAAGCCGTCGGTAGAACCCGTCCGGTACACCAAGGCAGGAACTGATTAGTCGCTAAGGAGTTAGGCGTGGTCAAGAAACCGCTGATCCTGGATTTCTCCGCATACGACTTGGACAACGTGATCGCCGACATCGAGCAGATCCGCCGTTACAATCCCCAGCGCTTCGAGATGGAGCATCTAACGGCCATCTGTTACGAGGATCCCCAGCAGCACATCGTGGTGGGATACAAGGACCTCGGGCCGGACGAGTTCTGGGCCCGGGGACACATGCCGGGGATGCCGTTGATGCCGGGGGTGATCATGTGCGAAGCGGCCGCCCAACTGGCCGGATACTATAGCCAAAAACACCAGCTTATGACCGGCATGGTCGGTTTCGGCGGCCTGGAAGAAGTCCGCTTCCGCGGCGTGGTACGGCCCGGTGAACGCTTCGTGATCGTCAGCCGACTGCTCAAGCTGCGGCGTTTGATCATGACCTGCGAATTCCAGTGCTTCGTCAATCAGAACCTGGTCTGCGAGGGCATCCTCAAGGGAATCGCGCTTCCGGTGGATCAGCTCACCGCTGAGTAGGCCAAACCCTGAGCCGCTGGCCCGATGTTATTCCCCTTCCACGACGACAACCCCACCGAGCAAACCCCGGTGGTCACCGTCGCGCTGATCGCCGTCAACCTGGCCAGTTTTCTCTGGGTCC
>CAZUAM010000042.1:0-19339 GCA_964618095.1 uncultured Planctomycetaceae bacterium
CGCGAAGGACGGATTGCGGAGGACGTCGCCCGGCGCTACGGTGCCATCGTTCAGGTCGGCAGCCAGCAGCGTTCGCCCGACTTTGAGAAGTTCACCCGGGCGTGCGAGTTGGTCCGCAACGGCAGGATCGGAAAGCTGGAATGGATACGTGCGGAGATCTACGCCCGACCGGGTAAGAACGACCCTTGGACGCCGCAGCCGGTCCCGCCGGAACTTGACTACGAGACGTGGCTGGGTCCGGCGCCTTGGGCCGCGTATCATCGGGACCGCTGCCATTACAACTTTCGGTTCGTCAGTGATTACTCGGGCGGCGACGTGACCAACTGGGGCGCCCATCACCTGGACATCGCCCAGTGGGCCATCGGTGCCGACGACTCGGGCCCGCTAGAGGTAATCGGCATGGGCAAGCGCAACGCCACGGGTCTGCACGACACGTTCTACGACGTGCGGGTCGATCTTACCTACGCTGGTGGAGTGCGGGTCGAGCTGCGCAGCGGCGGCAAGGAGATGAAGACCGGCGGCCTGTGGCTGATGGGCAGCGAGGGCTGGATTCACGTGAGCCGGGAGCAAATCCGGGCGAAGCCGGAATCGCTGCTGACCTCACGGATCGGTCCCGATGAGATCCACTTGGCCTCGCCGAGCAGTGCTACCACCCACATGGGAATCTGGCTAGACTGTGTCCGGACCCGAAACGCCAAGGGATTGAACGTGCCGGTTGAGGTCGGCCACCGCTCGGCCACCGTCTGCCACCTGGCCAATATCGCGATGGAGCTGGGGCGGAAACTGAAGTGGGACCCGGTCGCCGAGCAGTTCATCGACGACGACGAGGCGAACCGGATGACCCGTCGGCCGATGCGCGAGCCGTGGAGACTGTAAACAAGGCGACGCGATTTCGGAAGGAAAACGGTCTGGCCGACGCGGCCAGACGGGTGCGTTTCCCGGGATTACGCCGTTCTGCTTGAACAAAGCGAAGGCACAAGCGACCCTTGCTCGAAGGAGGCCGGGCCATGAAACGGCCGATCGACAGGCGTGCTGACCGGCGACGATTTCTGAGGCGGGTGGCCGTGGCAGCGGGCGGGGCTGCCGCCGCGCCGTACGTGATTGCCTCGTCGGCCCTGGGGGGCGCAGGACGGGCTGCAGCAAGTGAACGGGTCGTGACCGGCTACCTCGGCACCGGGCCGCGGGGCCAGTTGAACATCCGCGAGCAGCTTAGCTGCCCCGAGGCCCAGGTAGTGGCCGTCTGCGACGTCTGGGAACACGTTCGCCAGAGCGCGAAACAGATTGTGGACGCGCACTACCAGAACAACGATTGCAAGGCGCACGTCGATTTCCGCGAGCTGCTGGCCCGCGACGACATCGACGCGGTGGGCATCGCCTCGCCCGACCATTGGCACGTGCCGATGGCCGTGGCGGCGGCCAAGGCAGGCAAGGACGTATGTGTGGAGAAGCCGCTGGGCGTGAGTGTTGCCCAGGACCAGATCTGCCGAGAGACGATCAAGCGCTATGACCGCGTGTTCCAATACGGTACGGAGGCCCGGGCGATGGGGGCCTGCCGGCTGGGATGCGAGCTGGCCCGTAACGGGCGGATCGGGGAGATCCGGGAAATTCGCGTCAAGGCACCCAACAGCGTCCGGGGTGGCTCGCTGGAGCCGAAGCCTGTGCCTAAGGGTCTGGACTACGAGTTGTGGCTGGGGCCGGCGCCCTGGCGGCCCTATGCGGGTTGTCCGAACAACGGCGACAGTTGGTATCACGTGTACGACTACGCACTGGGCTTCATTGCCGGCTGGGGGGCACATCCTTTGGACCTGTTGCAATGGGCTTTCGATACCCATCTGGCCGGCAACTGGCAAGTTGAGGGCAGCGGCGCGATTCCCACGCAAGGACGCAACGACGCGGTGCTCGACTGGGACGTACGCATCCGGTTTTCCAGCGGTGTGACCATGACCTATTGGGCCACGGGAGTGGCGAAGGACGAGGATCCCCGCCTTGCCCGGTTGGGTGATTACGCACAACTGATCGGCACTGAAGGATGGATCGCGGTATATTACGGTGGGATGGTGAGCGAGCCGGACTCGCTGCGGGCGGCAACGCTGGGACCCGACGACGTCCACCTGCCGGTAAGCCAAGGCCAGGAGAGGAACTTTATCCAGTGTGTGCGGACCCGCCAGACCCCGGTCAGCAACGTCGACGACGCCGTACGCAGCGACATCATCAGCCACCTGTCGAACATCGCCATCCGCACCGGCCGGAAGATCGAGTGGGACCCGGTCAAAGAAGAGATCGTCGGTGACGCGGCGGCTTCCCGCATGCTTACCCGGGCGATGCGGGAGCCGTGGCAACTTTAGACCGTCGTGCAGAAATGGGAGTAGCTCAGCAGTCGGACTTGGCTCAATACCGTTGAATTAAGGGCGAAGCTAGCGTCAACACAGTGGCATCGGCGTCTCGCCGGCGTGAGGGAACTCATGGCAACGCTTTCACTTATGTCTCACCGGCCAGACGCCGGTGCCACTTGATGCTCCTTGCTATTGCACTTAGTTCAACGGTATTGGGGCTTGTCCGGCTGCTAAACCGCAATCGCGAGAACCACATAATGAAACAGCTAACCGACAGACGCTGGAACCGGCGACGATTTCTGAAGCGAGCCGCGGCGGCCGGCGGGATCATCGCAGCACCCTGTCTTATCCCTTCATCCGCGCTGGGAATGGGCGAGGCCGTCGCACCAAGCAATCGGATCACCCTGGGCTTCATCGGCATTGGGATGATGGGCCGAGGTCACCTGAGAATCTTCCTGAACTACCCCGAGGCCCAGGTCCTTGCCGTCTGCGACGTGGATCGCTGGCGCCGCGAGGACGCCAAGACCACGGTGGAGCAGGTGTACGCCGCGGGGCGAACCGGCGGCAGGTATCGCGGCGCTGAGGCGTACAACGATCTCCGCGAACTGTTGGCACGCGAGGACGTCGACGCCGTGATAGTTGCCACCGGCGACAATTGGCACGGCTTGGCAACGGTTCTGGCGGCCAAGGCCGGCAAGGACGTCTACTGTGAAAAACCCATTTCCAAGACCATCCGCGAAGGGCGGGCCATGGTCGAGGCGGTCCGCCGCTACGGCCGCGTGGCGCAAATCGGATTGCAGCAGCGGTCCACGCCCGAGTTTATCAGGGCCTGCCGGCTGGTCCGCAGCGGTCGGATCGGAGAAGTCAAGATCGTCTACGTGGCCTTTCCGGGTACCAGCAGCAACGTGAATCTGCCCGGCGAGCCGGTGCCCGAGGGACTGGATTGGCAACAGTGGCTGGGCCCGGCTCCTTGGCGCCCCTTCAACGGTCGGTTTCACCGGTACGGCAGACCGCCGCGCGTGGTACCGTGGGATTTCTGCCGCGACTTTGGAGGCGGCAACTTGACCAGCAACGCGGTCCACGCCTTCGACGTGGTCCAGTGGGGACTGGGCATGGACCAGAGTGGCCCGGTCGAGATTATCCCCCCCGAGACGGGGCGGTATCCGTCGCTGACCTACAAGTATGCGGACGGCGTGCTGTTGCAGGTGGTCAACTGGAAGCTGGAGAAACAGAAGCACTTGGTGCCGGACGGCTGGGACGTGGGTACGCGGATTGAGAACTTCGGTGCCTTGTACGTGGGGAGCGAAGGCTGGATCCACGTGGGTCGGGCAGGCTACCTGAAGGCCTATCCTGCCAAGATCCTCGAAGAGCCTTCCGGCGAGCCGGATGGGGGGCATCCGGTGGCCAACCATCACCAGAACTGGTTGGATTGCATCCGGTCGCGCCAGCGTCCGGCATGCGACGTGGCCGTGGGTTGCCGGTCGACGATCGTCTCGCACTTGGGATGTATTGCGCACTGGACCGGGCGGGCGCTGAAGTGGGACCCGGTCAAGGAGGAATTCATCGGTGACGAGGAGGCCAACCGGCTTCGATCCCGGGCAATGCGTCCGCCCTGGAGAATCTGAATGGAGAATCTGGTACAATGCGGGCCGCAGGCGCCACTGGCCGCCGGTCAGCGGGCGCCGGCACTGGGCGACACGCGTAAGGTAAGCCACCCATCGTACCCCGGCGTACGGGTGGGCTGGCTGCCCATGCCACGCCGGGTTTGTCAGCGGTAAATACAACCAAGGGAGGAGACTTCATGGCAGAGAGCAAGATTAGCCGCCGCGACTTTGTTCGTGGCGTAAGTGCTTCTGTAGCCGCACCTTACGTCATCACTTCCACGGCCTTGGGGGCTCCCGGAAAGCCGCCGGCCAGCGAGCGGATCACCATGGGCGCCATCGGCATCGGGGGCCGCGGAGGATACGTGATGGGCGCCTTGATGGCGAATCCGGAGGTCCAGATGGTGGCCGTCTGCGATACTCGTCGCGACCGCCGTCAAGGGGCCAAGAGAGCCGTGGACCGGAGGAACGGCAACCAGGACTGCGCCACCTACATCGATCTCCGCGAGATCTTGGCCCGAGACGACATCGACGCCGTGATGATCGCCACCGGCGAGAACTGGCACGCGATGGCTTCGATCCTGGCCGCCAAGGCCGGCAAGGACATCTACAGCGAAAAGCCGCCGGCCCACACGATCGCCGAAGGCCGCGCGCTGGCCGAGACGGTGAAGCGCTACGGAACCGTCTATCAGTGCGGCACCCAGCGCCGCAGCATCCCGCGGTTTCGTTTCGCCGTGGATCTGGCCCGCAGCGGGAAACTGGGAGAGTTGAAGAACGTCTACGCGGAAGCGGCCGGAAAGATTGCACCGCCAAGGAGTTTCACGCTGGCCGCGCAGCCGGAGCCTCCCCGTGAAGAGATTGACTGGGACTTGTGGCTGGGTCCGGCGCCGTGGCGTCCTTTCAACAGGGGCTACCTGGGGCGTTGGAAGGGGCACATCGATTTCCAATGGGGGACGATCGCCGAGTGGTGTAGCCACACGGCAGACCTGTGTCAGTTTGCCGCCGACGCCGACGCCACCGGTCCGGTGGAATGGGAGTATGATGGAACGACGATCAAGGGCCGTTATGCCAACGGCGTAAACATGGTGATCACCGACGGCGCCTGGCCCTTGCACGTGAAGTTCGAGGGCACGGAAGGTTGGGTTCAGGTGGATGACGACGGCGGCATTAAGGCTGAGCCCAAGTCGTTGCTTGCCCAGCGGAAATTCGGCAAAGGCTATCCGGCAGAGGGCCACGCGCGGGGTTTCCTCGACTGCGTGAAGACCCGTAAGACGCCGATCTCCCATGCCGAGGCCACCCACCGGTCCATGACCACCTGCATCATTGCCAACATCTGTCTGATGCTGGGCCGCAAGCTGACCTGGGACCCGGTCAAGGAGGAGTTCGTGGGCGACGACGACGCCAACCGCATGCGCAACCGGACAATACGCGATCCTTGGACACTCTGACGCACCGAAGGACTCGCCCGATCAGGCTAACACTTTCAGGCAAAAGGAGAAACTTCCATGGCCCGACAGACAACCATCACGCGTCGCCAGTTGTTGCGACGCACTGCCGGCGCGGCGGGGGCATTGGCGGCCGCGCCCTATGTTATTACTTCTTCCGCCCTGGGTGCTGCAGGCAGGCCACCGGCCAGCGAGCGGATCACCATGGGGACGATCGGCGTGGGCGGCCGGGGAAGGAGCGATATGGCATCGCTGCTGGGCAACGACGACGTCCAGATGGTGGCCGTCGCCGACGTCAAACGCGACGCCCGCAACGCGGGCAAGAAAATGGTCGACCAGAGGTACGCCAATCCCGACTGCAAGACCTATCGCGATCTGCGCGAGCTGCTGGCCCGCGACGACATCAACGCCGTGCTGATCGCCACCGGCGACAACTGGCACACGATGGCCTCGATTTTGGCGGCTCGGGCAGGCAAGGACATCTACTGCGAGAAGCCGATGTCGGTGGCGGTGACCGAAGGCCGGGCCCTTTGCCGGACCATGGAGCGGTATGGAGTCGTTTTCCAGTGCGGCACGCAGCGCCGCAGCGTGCCCAGGTTCGGGTTCGCCGTCGAGCTGGCACAGACCGGAAAGCTGGGGGAGTTGAAAGTGCTCTACGCGGAGAAGGCGCCCCCCGAATGGTTCAAGTATCACCCTTACGCCACTCTGCCTCCCGAGCCGGAGCCTCCGCGGGAGGTTGTCGACTGGGACATGTGGCTGGGTCCGGCGGCTTGGCGGGCGTACAACGCGAAGTATCTGACGCGGGGATTCTGGATGTGCAATTTCGACTTCTCAGGCGGGATGATCCCCGAGTGGGGCAGTCACACCGTGGACCTTTGCCAGTGGGCCAACGACGCCGACGGCGAAACGCCCGTCGAATTCGAGCTGGCCGAGGGCACCGTGGTGGCCCACTATGCCAACGGGGCCAAGCTGGTTTTCGAGGAGGGCAAGTGGCCGCTGCACGTGCGGTTCGTGGGCAGCGAGGGCTCGGTCTACGTGGACGACGACGGCACGATCGAAACGAAACCCAAGTCGCTGCTGGCGGAGCGGAAGTTCGGCAAGGGCTATCCGCAGGCCAATCACGTGCGGAACTTCCTGGATTGCATCAAGACCCGCCGCCGCCCCATTGCTCCGCCCGAGGGCGCGCATCGGGCGAACTCGACCTGCCAGATCGCCAACATCTGCCTGGAGCTCGGCCGGAAACTGACGTTTGATCCGAAGAACGAGAAGTTCATCGACGACCCCATGGCCGACCGAAAGCTTGCCCGGCCGATACGAGAACCTTGGCGGCTGTGACGTGCCGGACCGACGAAACTCCGCGCTATCCAACTACGCCGTCTAAGAAATACGTGAGGGTGTTCGGGAATGCAAAGCTGTAAAGCCGCGACCATTGGTCGCGGGCTGTCCGCCGCCAGTGGCGGCGGCTTTACAATCCTCCGATTGGAAATGCACCAATTTCCAGACGCCCTCAAATAGGAGAATCGTGCAGTGCGCCAAGAGGTAACCATCACACGTCGCAAGTTTCTGCGGCGGGCTACGGGCGCGGCGGGGATTCTGTCGGCCGCCCCGTACGTGGTTACCTCGGCCGCCTTGGGCGCTCAAGCTCGCCGGGCGGCCAGCGAGCGGATCACGCTGGGCGCGATCGGCTTGGGTGGACGCAACCGCGGCAACCTTTCGCACTTCCTCGCGCAGCAGGACGTGCAATGTGTGGCCGTGTGCGACTGCTTCGCCGATCGCCGGAAGCAGGCCAAAGACATGGTCGACGGCCACTACGGCAACCGGGACTGCCTGGCCACGCGGTTCCACGAGGAGGTGCTGGGCCGCGACGACGTCGACGCGGTGCTGATCGGCACCGGCGACCGCTGGCACGCCGTGCTGTCGGTCCTGGCCGCCAAGGCCGGTAAGGACGTCTACTGCGAGAAGCCGTTCAGCCTGACGATTGCCGAAGGCCGGACCCTGGTGGAGACCACCAAGCGCTACGGCACGGTCTGGCAATGCGGCACGCAGCGGCGATCCAACGACTCGTATCGCTTCGTGGTGGACGTGGTGCGCAAAGGCATGATCGGCAAGCTGGAGACGATTACGGCTTTCCTAGGCGGCTGGGGCGGCAACGGGGCGGCCACGCCCGAACCGGAGCCCGATCCGGAAGTCTTCGACTACGACCGCTGGCTCGGCCAGGCCCCCTGGGCGCCCTACTCAAAGGTCCGCGTGGCGTTGTGGCGGAACAACTGGGACACCGGGGCGGGGGTAATCGCCGACATGGGTGCCCATTACTTCGACTTCGCCCAATGGGCCCACGACAGCGAGCTTTCCGGCCCGGTGGAGTATGAGGGCAGGGCGGTTTGGCCCCAAGGCGGTTTTGCCGAAGTGCCGTTCTCCGTGGACGTTAAGGCCCGGTATGCCGACGGGGTTCGGCTGTTGATGAAGAATGGTCCCAAGGGCGTTCGTTTTGACGGCGAGCTGGGCTGGATCCATCTGACCGACGAGGGCACGATGACGGCCGAGCCGAAGTCGATCCTTTCGGCCCGATCTGTGCCGCAGTTGAGTTGGACGTTGATGGCCGGGCACGTGCGGGACTTCCTCGACTGCATCAAGTCGCGGAAGTTGACCGCCGCCCACCCCGAGATCGCCCACCGCGCCCACAGCATCGCCCATTGTGCCAATATTTGCCTGCGCCTGGGCCGCAAGGTACACTGGAACCCCGAGACCGAACGTTTCGTCGACGATCCCATGGCCGACAGGATGCTGGCCCGGACCACACGTGAGCCATGGAGGCTTTGACCCTCAGGAGATTGCCGGCGGCCCCTGGGGCAGCCGCCGGAGCCGGCCGGTGCCGGAGCGGATAATCGTAACCATCAGCATGGGAGAAACCAAACGATGAAAGGCAAATCGACGTGTTCCACGCGGCGCCAGTTTCTCAAGACGGCCGCCGCCGTGTCGCTGCCCTATGTGCTCACCTCAACTGCCTTGGGCGCCGGCGACCGCCCGGCGGCCAGTGAGCGAATCGTGATGGGCGGCATCGGAATCGGCAACATGGGTTCCGGCGACCTGGGAGCCTTCCTGGGCCGCAGCGACGTGCAGTACGTGGCGGTCTGTGACGCGAAGAGAGGCGTACGCGAGGGAGCCAAGGGCCGGGTGGATGGACGTTACGGGAACAAGGACTGCTGGGCCTACAGCGACTTCCGCGAGCTGCTGGCCCGCGACGACATCGATGCGGTCCACATTGCCACACCCGACCACTGGCACGCGATCATGGTGATCGCGGCCTGCCGCAGCGGCAAGGATGCGTACTGCCAGAAGCCCGAGACGCTCACCCTCAGCCAGGGCCCGGCGATGGTCGAGGCCGCGAGGAGGTACGGCCGGGTGGTCTCCGGCGGCAGCCAGCGGGTGCTGCAAGACTACCGGGGAGTGGTCGACAAATGCTGGGGCGGAGAGCTGGGCACGATCAAGTCGATCAACGTCAACGTGGGGCCGCTCCCGAGGCCGTGCAACCTGCCCGGCAAGCCGGTCCCCGAGGGGTTCAACTGGGAGATGTGGCTCGGTCCCGCGCCCTGGGCGCCGTACCATCCGTACCGGTGCAGCGGCAGCTACGCCATCAACGGCACGAGCTGGCGCTCCTGGCGCGAGTATTCCGGCGGCGGGATGACCGACTGGGGCGCCCACCATTTCGGCGGAGCCACCTTCGCTATCGACGTTAGGGACCTGGAACCCGAGGAGGTCATCTATCACGACGACAAGGACGGCAAGTACCTGACCTATCGCTACCCCAACGGCGTGCTGCTGTACCACAACCACCCCGGGATGGGCAACCTGCACGTGGTGGGCACGCTGGGCGAAAAGCGGCCAGCCAAGCCCGTGCCGAGCTATAAAGGCCAGGGCGGCATCTACGGCGACTTTATCCATTGTGTGAAGACACGGCAGAAGCCCTTCCGCGACATCGAGACTGCGTCCCACACCGCGGCCGTGTGCCATCTGGGAAACATCGCCTACCAGTTGCAGCGGCCGCTGAAGTGGGACCAGGCCAAGCAGGAGTTCCCCGGCGACGAGGAGGCCAACCGGTTGACTTGGCGGCCGATGCGCGAGCCGTGGCGCCTCTGAGTCGTTCGGCCAAAGAGCCGAACTGACACCATCATTGTATCCGAAAAAGGAGAAAACCGCTGTGAACAAGCATGTCACCACGCGGAGAGACATGTTGAAACGGACGGCCGCGGCCTTCGGTGCCGCCCCGTACGTGATCACGTCCGCTGCCCTCGGCTCCGCCCGGCAACCGCCGGCCAGCGAGCGGATTACCATGGGCCTGATCGGCTGTGGCGGCCGGGGAACCGGCGTGTTCGGAGGTCTCATCGGCAACGGGGCCCAGCCGATCGCTACCTGCGACTGCTACCAGGGCCGCCGGGAAGGAAGGGCCCGAGATTTCCAGAAGCGAACGGGCAGCAAGGTCACGCCCTACGCCGATTTCCGCGAGCTTTTGGCCCGCGACGACGTCGACGCGGTGCTGATCGCCAGCCCGGAGCATTGGCACGCGGTGATGTCCGTGGAGGCCTGCCGGCAGGGCAAGCACGTCTACTGCGAGAAGCCGCTGGCCTTTACGGTTCGCGAGGCCCGGGCGGTCCTGGCCGCGGCCCGGCGCTACGACCGCGTGTTCCAGGTCGGCACCCAGCAGCGGAGCGATCGCAACTACCGCTTCGCTTGTGAGTTGGTCCAAAACGGCTACATCGGCGAGCTGAAGAGCGTCTTCGCCGAACCGGGCGGCACGTCGCGCCACTGCGAGCTGCCGGCCCAGCCGGTGCCGCCGGGATTGGACTGGGATATGTGGCTGGGGCCGGCCCCTTGGGCCCCCTACCACGAAAAGCGCTGCGTGAACCTGTATCAGTGGTGGAACTGGCGCGACTACTCCGGAGGGTTGATGACCGACCGCGGCGCCCACGACTACGACATCGTCCAATGGGGCCTGGGGATGGACGGCAGCGGGCCGGTCGAAATCGTCCCGCCCGATCGCCACGGCTCCATGCTCACCTACCGCTACGCCAACGGCGTGATCCTGGAGTCCGGCGACGGAGGATGGGGATCGGGCGGGAGGCCGGGGGCCCTGGTCGTGTTCAAAGGGACCAAGGGCGAAGTCAGCGTCTGGCGCGGCGGCATCAAGACCAAGCCGGCATCGCTGGCCGACGTGAAAATCGGCCCCGACGAGATCCACCTCTATGAGAGCGGCAACCACCAGGCCAACTTCCTGGAGTGCGTACGGGCCGGCCGCCGGCCGGCCGCCGATGTGGCCATCGGGTGCAGCTCGGTCATCGTCTGCCACATCGGCAACATCGCCCGCTGGGTCAACCGCCCGCTGAAGTGGGATCCGGAGAAACTGACCTTCCCCGACGACGAACAGGCCAACCGGATGACCTGGAAGCCCATGCGCCAGCCCTGGCGCCTGTAGTTGAACAAGCAGTACCCTTTCTGGTAGAATTACGTTTCTTACACCATGCTTCAAGAGAAAAGGAGAACGAGATGTCCGCAAAGATGAACCTGATTGCTTGCCTTTTGGCGGCCCTGGTGGTCAGTTGGGCCGTGCCCTGCACGGCGGCCGACGAAGGTGTAGACAAGGCCTTCGAGGCGCTGAAGACGTACGATTGGGGGGCGGATCGGAACCTGCTGAAGGCGATCGACGCCGCGGTAGTAGCCTCGCACAAGGACCCTGCGGCGCGGAAAGGCCTGGAGACGCGGCTGGCGGCCGTCCTGAAGACGGACGCCTCCCGGGCGGCCAAAGACTACGTCTGCCGCAAGCTGAGCCTGATCGGGACGGCCGGATCGGTGCCGGCCCTGTCGGCGCTGCTTCCTGACGCGAAGCTCTCGCACATGGCCCGCTATGCCCTGGAACGGATGCCCTGCCCCGAGGCCGTGGGGGCGATGCGCGGCTCCCTGCCGAAGGTCAAAGGCCGAACGAAGGTTGGAGTCATCAATTCGCTGGGCGTGCGTCGCGATGCGAAGAGCCTTCCCGCCCTGGTGGCGTTGCTGAAGGATTCCGACAAGGAGATCGTGGCCGCCGCCGCGGCTGCGTTGGGTTCGATCGGCGACGCCGAGGCAGCCAAGGCCCTGGGAGCATTTCAGGCCAAGGCCCCCAAGGGGCTCAAGCTGGCCGCCGCCGACGCATACCTGACCTGTGCCGAACGGCTCCTGGCCGGCGGGAAGAAGGTCCAGGCAATGATGATTTACAAGGCCCTGGCCAAGCCGGACCAGCCCAAGCACGTCCGCGTGGCCGCGACGCGTGGGCTGTTGGCCGCTGCGGGCAAGAAATGACCGTAAGCCCTCGCGTTTGGGCCGATTCGTTGCGCGACGACGAAGTTCCCGCACGCACGGAACGTGTTTCGCGGGTACTTTCCGGTGCGCGTGTTTAGCCTGCGAAGGCTCGAAGACCGATAGCAGTAGGAGGACAATCCTTGATAGGAATCCGCAAAACCAAGGCCGCGGCGTGGCTGTTGGGCCTGGTCTGCGTTCTGTGCAGTTCGACGTCGCCCGCGCAAGAGGAACCGGACGACGCGTTGATTCAGATGGTTGTGGAGTTGCTCAGCGACGCGGATCGGGACATGCGGGCGGTGGGACTCCAGCAGGTCCGAGAGGAAGTGCCGGGTGAGGCGGCCACCAACAGGTTTGCGGCCTTGTTGCCCAAGCTGAAGCCCGGCGCCCAGGCGGATCTGCTGGAGGCCCTGGGCGACCGGGGCGACGCGGCCGCCCGCCCGGCGGTCGTGATGATGCTCCTGGGCCAGGAAGAGGCCGTTCGGACGGCGGTGCTGCGGGCCTTGGGGGCCTTGGGCGACACCTCCGACGTCGTGCTTTTGGCTCTGAAGGCTGCCACAGGCTCAGGGCTGGAAAAACGCGCTGCCCGGCAAAGCCTGGTCCGGCTGCGGGGTGATGACGTGAACGCGACTATTGTCGCCGCGCTGGCGGTGGGTGGCTCGAAAGTCCGAGTCGAGCTGCTGGGTGTGCTGGCCGCCCGCGGCGCCAAGGAAACGCTCCCCACCGTGATCGCCAGCGCGGAGGATTCGGAGGCTTCGGTTCGGCTGGCGGCGCTGGACGCCCTGCGGTTTCTGGCCGACGAGGGCCATGTGGCGACGATCATAGAGATCCTCAAGGCTGCCAAGGACGACCAGTCACGCAGAAAGGCGGAGTTGGCATTGTTGGTCGTTTGCAGTCGAGGTGGACAGGCTTGCGCCGACGCGATCATCGCCGGCTTGGCGGACGCCGACGTGCCGTCGCGGGTTGTGCTGCTGCACGCGTTGGCGCGGGCCGGCGGCCCCAAAGCCCTGGCGGAGGTGGTTGCCCGGCTTGACGACGACGACCAAGCGGTCCGCGACGAAGCCGTGCGGATGCTCTCCATCTGGCCGGATCCGGCCGCCGCAGACCACTTGCGGACCATCGCCGAGAAGGGGGAGAACCTGCGTTACCAGGTCCTGGCGATCCGCGGACTGGTGCGTCTGGCCAGTCCGCAAGAGGAGAAACCTGCGGACCTGCAAATCCTGGCCGAGGCCATGAGTCTGGCAAAGCGGCCAGAGGAAAAGCGGCTGGTCCTGGGCGTGCTGGGCGGCATTGCCACGGCGGAGTCGCTGGCCCTGGTCATCCCCGCCATCGACCAGCCCGCCCTGGCAGATGAAGCCGGCCTTGCCGCCGTGATGATTGTGGAGAAAATGGAGGGTGGCGATGCGGACGCGGTGCGAGCTGCCATCGAGAAGGTGCTCGATGGCACGAAGAAGAAGCAGGTCCGCCTGAGGGCCCAGAAAGTCCTCGACTCGCTGTAGGCGTTCGTCCGTTCGAGAGACCGTCGGCCGGCCGGCAGAGATCGGAAAACCAGGACTGGCCCGGATTATTCATAGGACCATCGTCGGGTAGGTATTCGCGTGCCACGGCTGTGTCAGCCGTGCTCCAGATTTGCCGGTTTACCCAGGGCAGCACGGCCGACACGGCCGTGGCACGCCTATGAATAATCCGGGCTAGCAAGCTTTCCAGGAGAAAGAACGTGAGAGTTTTTCAGCCCACAGGGCATGTGTGCTTGGCGCTGCTTTTGGTGACGACATCGGCGATGGTCGGCTGCCGCAGAGGCCAGCCTGCCGGCGGGCGGCCGTCGACGACGGCAGGAGGATCAGGTTCGTTCGGGCAAACCACCGGCGACGCGAATCTGGTAGCCGTCGACATCGTGCTGCCCGCCCCGGCCTTCCGAGGGACGCCCGTGCCGGCCCAGGAGCCGAATGTGGAAGAACCGCGAGACGGACCGCGGAAGCCGTTCCTGGCGCCGGAGGGTACGCTCAACCTGGCCCGCGGAAAACCAGTCATCTGTAGCGACCCGGCACCGGCCAGCGGCGAGGTAGACTTCGTCACCGACGGGGACAAGGAGGCCTCGGACTTCGGCTACCTGGAGTTGCGGCCCGGTACGGAGTGGGTGCAGGTTGACCTGGGGCAGAAGGCCACGATCTACGCCGTGCTCCTCTGGCACAGCCATGCTGAGGCCCGCGTGTACCGCGACGTGATCGTCCAGGTCAGCGACGATCCCGACTTCCTGGAGGCAGAGACGGTCTTCAACAACGACTACGACAACTCGTCCGGCATGGGGATCGGCCGCAAAATGGGCTACGTCGAGACCTCCGAGGGCAAGCTGATCGACTGCCAGGGTTTCAAGGGCCGCTACGTCCGCCTCTACAGCAAGGGCAATCACATCGACGATAAGAACCACTACACGGAAGTGGAGGTCTTCGGCCTCCCATCGGAAAAAGGTTGAGACAACCCCTGCCGAATGGGCCGGGAGCATGAACACGAAAAAGGTGTCAGGAACCTTTTCCGGCAACGGCCTCATCGCCGTTGCGCCAAAACGGTTCTTGGCACCTTTTCTATGCGCGGTCTTGCTGGTGCTTATCACAGCCGGCGCGGCGGTGCTGCGGCTGACCAGTCTGGACAACCGGCCGATGCACTGCGACGAGGCAAACCAGGCCGTCAGGTTCGGCCAATTGCTCGAGCTGGGCCAGTACGATTACGATCCCAAAGAGCATCACGGCCCGAGTCTCTATTTTCTCACCTTGCCGATCGCGTGGGCGGCGAGCGCGGACGAGCTGACCGGGGTTACCGAGGTCCAGCTTCGCTTGCTGCCCGCGATCTTCGGCCTCGCGCTGGTGGGGATGGTCTGGCTGCTGAGGGCTGAGTTGGGCTACGCGGCTGTGCTGTGTGCCGCCGTGCTGACGGCCGTCTCGCCGGCGATGGTCTTCTACAGCCGCTATTACATCCAGGAAATGCTGTTGGTGTGCTTTACGTTCGGCGCCGTCGTGGCGCTCCGGCGATTCACGCGGCACCTTACTCCCAAGGTAAGTGAAGAGCCCCGTCGCACTGGCCGGGCGTGGATCTGGCGGGCATTTTGGCTTGTCCTGCTGGGGCTTTCCGTCGGCATGATGCACGCCAGCAAGGAGACGTGCGTCATTGCTCTGTTTGCTATGGTTCCGGCCGCCGTGATCGCCATCGGCGACCTGCGGCGGGCCGGTTGGAAGCAACTCTTGCTCTCGGGCCTGCTTGTGTCGATTACCGCCGCGAGCGTGTCGGCGGTGCTGTTCTCGTCTTTCCTCAAAGACACGCCGGAGGTGGTCGAGTCGTACACCGCCTACGCACACTATGCTGACCGCGCATCGGGGGAGGGCACCTCCGGCCCACACGACAAACCGTGGGACTACTACTTCCGCATCCTGTTTTGGTGGCAAAAGGGGAGCGGGCCCGTCTGGAGCGAAGCAGCGATCGCCGCCCTGGCCCTGGTTGGGCTGGTCGGCGGAATGTGGGGCAAGGGACTGAAACCGGCCCATCTCCCCATGGTCCGCTTCCTGGGCATCTACACCGCGCTGATCACCGTGATCTATTCCGCAATTCCGTATAAGACGCCGTGGTGTGCCTTGGGATTGCTGCACGGGATGATTCTGCTGGGCGGGGTGGGAATGGCCGTGCTGGTTCGCGCCGCGCCGGGATACGTCCTCAAAGGAGCCGTGATTGCGCTGTTGATCGCGGCGAGCGGTCATCTTGCCTGGCAGGCTTATCGGGCGAGCTTCGTGGACTATGAAGACGTGAACAATCCGTACGTCTACGCCCACACCACCCGTGACGTGCCGCTGTTGGCCCGGCGTATCAAGGAGATCGCCGCGTTGCACGCGGACGGCCAGGCCATGCACATCCAGGTCATCTGCTCCGATGGCGACCCTTGGCCGCTGCCCTGGTATCTCCGCGGCTTCAGCCGGGTGGGTTTCTTCGACCATGTGCCCCGGGGGCCGGCCGCCCCGCTGATCATCACCCAGCCAAAAATGGAAGATGTGGTGCTGGCATATGCTTACACGAACCACGTGCCGGGGCAGCCGATCATCAGGCAAGCGTTGCTAAAGGAAGGCGACGCCGACTGGCAACTGCGTCCCCATGTGCCCTTATTGGTGATCGTGCGGTTGGACTTGTGGGAGGCGTATTGGGACGCCCAAGCTCAGATTGGCAAAGCCGCGACCGGTGGTCGCGCCAAGGGGCCGTGACGGACGCTTGGTTATCTCTTCAGGCGCGACCGCCGGTCGCGGCTTTATCAACCGCGTGGGGGCAACTCAGTTGGGCCTGACAGCCTCCGGCGCAGACGCCACAAGCCGAAAAAGGTTCTCGGCAACTCCCGCGACAGGCTCAAATGGCCACCGGGGACGTCGGCCCAGTTGATGGGCACTTCGACGACCCGGTACCCGAGCCGGTCGGCCAACACGAGCAATTCCAGGTCGAACAGGTATCCCAACTCGCGAGCCGAGGAGAACAACTCCTGGCCGGCCTCGTGACGGAACATCTTGAAGCCGCACTGGGTATCGCGCACAGAGATCCCCAGCCACCAGCGGGCAAGACCGGCGAACAGCCGGCCGAGGAGCCCACGGCCCCAGGTCCGACGCCGGGTCACGTCCGGCCCGGCAACCAGGCGGGAGCCCACGGCCAGGTCGGCCCCGGCCGCAACCGCCTGGGAAAGCTCGGCCTCCTGGTCGATGGGCGTAGCTCCGTCGGCGTCGGCAAACAGCAGCAGCCGGCCGCGGGCCGCCAGCATTCCGGTCCGCACCGCCGCCCCTTTGCCCCGGTTGGCCGGGTGCTCGATGGTCTGAAGCTCGGGCCAGTCGGTCGTCAGCCGGGCCAAGACGTCGGAGAGGCCGTCCCGGCTCCCGTCGTCGACAACGATTACCTCGTAGCAGCCCGGGTAATGCCCGTCGAGATACGGCCGGACCGACGCCAGATACGGCGGCAACCGCCGGGCCTCGTCGTAGGCCGGTATGATGACCGATAACGTTACGTTCATTCGCGCGGCATTTCGGGCCATGGGAATTCATACTCGCGCGGCCGACGACCGGGGCAGCGTTGGTGCAGGTCAGTGATTCCACGTTCACCAGCGCACCGGTCGGCCCTGTGCGTCAGTTGTGCCGAACAAACTTCTGAGCCCGCGCGCCGATGATGTCGGTGGCGTAGATGTTGCCTTGGGAATCGACGGCGATGCCGTGGACCCAATTCAGCTCGCCGGGTTTCTCCTGGCCGTCCTCGCCCTTGGGCACCGTCCAGAGTTGCAGGACCCTGCCCGAGGTGTCGAACTTCATGAAGAGCTGGTCCTTGGGCGGGCAACTCAGTGTGCTGTCGGTTTCGCGCCACCTCATGGGTGAGCATCCACAGACCCAGATCTCGTCGTTGGGCGTCACCCACAGCCCCCACGGCACAATCAGGTTCTGCCACTGATCGAGAAACTTGCCCGTGCGATCGAAGACCTGGACTCGGGCGTTGTTACGGTCGGCCACGTAGAGTCTGCCCTTGGAGTCCAGGACGATGGCATGCGGCAGGCTGAACTCACCCGGCCGCGTGCCCAGCTTGCCCCAGGCCTTGACGAACTTGCCGCGGCGGTCGAAGTGGACGACCCGGGCGTTGCCGTACCCGTCGGATACGAACACCTCGCCGTCGGGTGTGATGGCCACGTCGGTGGGTTTGTTGAGATGGTTTTCGTCCTCGCCCGGCTCAGCGGGAGTGCCGAGCGTCTTGAGGACTTTTCCGCTGGGAGTGACCTGCAATACGACGTGGTTGGACACGTCGGCCAGCCAGATCATGCCCTGGCCGTCGATCCTGATGTAATGCGAACCGTTGGCAGTGCCGTTGGGGCCGATCATGCCTTTGCCCCACGTCCGGACGAGTTTTCCCGCGGGGTCGTACACCTGAATCGGCGGGTTCGCCCGGGTGAAGACCCAGATCCGGTCCTTGGCGTCCACCGCGATTCCGGGCGTGCGGCCCCAAGGCATGTTCTCGGGCCGCTGCGGCCAGTTCGGGTCCACCTCGTACCAGGTGGATAACGTGACGCGAGGATATTGCGGGGCCTCTACCGGGGCTGAAGTTTTGGCGGGCGCAGACTGACGCCGGGACGGATCGGCGGCTCGGGCCGTAGTGCCAACTGCGGCTGAGCTGAGAAGGCAGCAGGCGGCGATCAAGGCAGGTGTCAGCAGACGCCTTCGGCTTGTCGATTGAACACACATGGTTGCATTCCTCCTTCGTGTTTGACGGTTTCTACCAGCCCCACTAAAATACCGCAAGTCGTACGCGCGTGAAAGCCCCCAACCACGCGTCGCGGGCCGGGGGGCCCGTCGGTCGCTCACCCGAGGCCACTCGGGCCTCCTGTGGCCTAGGTTGAGTCTCGCAGGGCATCTGTGTAATAATGCGTGGGGCTGGAGGCTGCACCCGCGATGAAAGGACGACAAATGCAGAGAAGACCAGAATCCAAACCGAACGCCGTTCGACAACCACGAACTACGTTCCGCCGGATGTTTGTGCTGGTGGCGGCAATCTCGTGTTTGGCAATGCCCGTCTCAGGCGAGGAGGATCGCGGGGCCAGCGAGGACCCCGGGACCAACAGCGGACTGCGGAGCCTGCTCGATGCCCCGCTGCTGTTCGTCAAGCGGCATCCGTACCTGGCGGCTCACATCTACGACGACTTTTCCGCAGGGCGGTTCCTGGTGGTAGACCTACACCGGGGACTCGCAGGCGTGGCCCCGGGCAGCGTCAAACGCCTCCGCGTGGTCGAGGAAACCGCGCGGGTAAGCGGAATTCCACCCGGCGGGCGCTGGTGGAACCAGGCCTTCCTGATCAGTTGGCAGGGAGGTTACGTGGTGAAGAACATCCTGGGCACGGTGCCGGTCCACGAGGACGGCTCGGCCTATTTCGAGGTTCCGCCGGGCCGGGCGATCTATTTCGAGGCACTCGACCAAGAGGGACGCGAGATCCAGCGGATGCGGACTTTTGTGCAGGCGGTCCCCGCGACCACCCGGTCGTGTGTCGGCTGTCACGAGAACAAGCAGGCAGCCCCAGTTCGTCCGGCCGCCCCGCCCAAGGCCATGCTCAGCCCCCCGGCCAAACCCCGGCCCGAGTCGTGGGGCAGCGGGTTTATCGATTATCCCACCATGATCCAGCCGATCCTCGACAAATACTGCGTCCGTTGTCACGGCGGCCCGGAAGGCATGGGCAAGGGGCTTGACTTCTCGGGTGGCTGGACCTGGGCCTTTAACATCAGCTACGAAACGCTGATCAAACACCGCCTGATCGGATTCCTCAACTGCCACAATGCCAGTGTGCATACCTCCAAGCTCCTGCGGCCCCGAACCATCGGCTCCGGCGGCGCGCCGCTGGCCGAAATCCTCGTCAAGCGACACCCCGAAATCGCCCGCGCCGAACGCGACCTGATGCTGGCCTGGATGGACACCAACGGCAATTACTACGGCTCCTGGGACTACACGCAACATGCCACCTGCGATGCCGTTATGACCACCCGGGGACCGCTCTCGGCGGTGATGCAGGCCGCCGGATGCAACCAGTGCCACGCTACGCCGTTAACTGATTTTCTTGCTGAAGTGTCTTAAGTTCTTTGGCATCTTGC